>NZ_JBFAOJ010000028.1:0-96932 GCF_040675205.1 Streptosporangium sp. NPDC049644
GCGGGCGTCGGCGGCGCCCCCGGCCCCCCCCCCCCCCCCCCACGACCGGAATTCGACCCTCGCGGGGGTGTTCAGGCGTTGGCGGCGGCTATCTCGTCGATGCGGGCGGCCAGAGTGAAGTCCATCTCGGTCAGCCCGCCGGCGTCGTGCGTGCTGAGCGCGAGATGGAGGGTGCGCCAGCGGATGTCGATGTCGGGGTGGTGGTTTAGCTTCTCGGCCTCGACCGCGATCTCGTCCACGATGCGGATCGCGGTCGGGAAGTCGGCAGCGGTGATCTTCCGGCGGATCTCGTCTCCCTCGCGCCGCCATTCGGGCAGGCCGGTGAGCCGGTCGTCCACCGCGGAGTCGTCAAGCAGGTTCATCCCCCCAGGAGACCACGTCCCCGGCGAGGACACCAAGCCTGGGCAGGCTTCCGGCGCGCCGGGCCATGGCCATGATGCCCTGGGCCATGGCGGTGGCGTGGCTGGCCCCCTCCAGGAGGGGCTCCAACTCGGACAGCAGATCGGGCAGCCGGGACAGGCTCCAGTCGTGCCAGCCGGACAGCCGGGTGCCACCGCTGTCGGGATCCTCGGCGCGGTAGGCGGCCAGGATCGGGCACTCCCGGTGAATGCGGAGCAGCCATCTCTCGATGTCGGCGTTGAGCGCGGCTATCCGGGAAGGTGCGGCGTACAGCCAGCCGTCCTCGCCGATCCGGTCGGACTCGCCGCCGAGGGCGGGGTAGGAGCGGGCCACCGTGCCGTGCAGGAACAGGCCGCTGGCCACCATGAGCTGGCGCCCCTCGCACCAGTCGAGCGCCCCGCGCAGGGGTGCCGGGACGGTGTCGACGATGACCGCGCGCTGGGAGGCCGTGGGCTGCCGGGCGAAGCGGACGTGCACCTCGGCCCACATGTAATAGCTCGCCTCCCCCGCTCCGAAGAAGGGGAAGGGGAAGTCCTGGTCGGGGTGGGCCATGGGTCGGGTTTCTCCGTGGAGAGGGGACAGGAGTCGTTCCGAATATGAACGACTCCCGACCTCGGCCCCGGGATTACTCGCCGACGCCGGTAGTTTGACCGGATCCGGTCACTTGACCGCGCCAGAGGTGAGACCCGACTGGATCTGGCGCTGGAAGATGATGTAGACGATCATGACCGGGATGATGGCCATGCTCAGCGCGGCGAACAGGCCGGGCCAGTCGGCCTCGTAACCGGCACTGGTGGAGATGTTGGCGACGCCCTGGGTGATCAGCCACTTGTCCTCGACGTTGCCCGACAGCAGCACGATCGGCAGAAGGTACTGGTTCCACTGGCCCAGGATGTTGAAGATCGTGATGCTGATCAGCCCCGGCCTGGCCATCGGCACCATGATCTGGAAGAACGTCCGGGTGTGCGAGCAGCCGTCCATCATCGCCGCCTCGGCCACCGAGGTGGGCAGTGTCTTGAAGAACGCCGACAGGAAGAAGACGGTGAACGGCAGCGAGTAGGCGATGTAGACCAGGATCACGCCGAGATGGGTGTCGATCAGGCCCAGGTTCTTCACCACGAAGAAGAGCGGGACCAGCGCGAGGAAGACCGGGAACGTCATCCCCGACACGAACAGGAAGTAGATCGCCCGGTTGCCGGGGAAGCTGTAGCGCGCCAGCACGTACGCGGCCATCGAGCCGAGCAGCATGGTGCCGGCCGTGCTGCACGCCACCACGAAGACGGTGTTCAGCATGTACTGCCCGATGTGCGCCTTCGCCCATGCCCGGCCCCAGGCCTCCCAGCCGAAGGAGGAGGGCAGCGTGATGGCGTCCCCGAAGATCTCGGCGTTGGTCTTGAAGGAGGCCAGGAAGGTCCAGAGGATCGGACCGACGATCAGGATCGCCCAGACCAGCAGCGCGAGGTGGGAGAGCACCCCGAAGGGGCCCAGCGAGCTCCTGGTTCGCCTGGCACGCGCGGGGGCGGCGGGGCGGGAGGCGGCGGGCTTGCGAGCCGTGTCCGTGGCCATCAGAACTCGATCCTCTCGCGCCGGGTCACGCGCAGGGTGAGGGCGGCGAACGTGATGGTCATGAAGAACAGCGCCACGCCCATCGCCGACGCGTAGCCGAACTTGGAGAAGTTGAACGCCGTGCGCCAGATCTCCATCGGGAGCACCGTGGTGGCGTTGTCGGGCCCGCCACGGTCGACCGAGAGGACCTGCACCAGGGCGAAGGCGTCGAAGGCGGCGATGCCGAGATAGACCCAGGCGACCTGCATGGTGTCCCAGAGCAGCGGGATCGTGATCCTGAAGAACAGGGTGAACCTGCCCGCGCCGTCGAGGGCGGCGGCCTCGAACACGTCCTTGGGGATGGAGGACATGCCCGCCGAGAACAGCACCACGTAGAAGCCGACGGCCTGCCAGACCATCACGCCGATGATGGCCAGCAGGGCGATGTCGGGATCGATGAGCCAGCCGACCGGCTCGATGCCGACCTTGCCGAGCAGGCCGTTGATCACGCCGGTCCCGTCCGGGCGATAGATCGCCTGGAAGAGCACGCCGACGATGGCGACCGCCAGGACCTGGGGCATGAAGAAGATCACCCGGTAGACCTTCGAGCCCCAGATCCCGGTCATCCGACCGCCCCGCTGCCCCCCGCTCAGGTTGAGCAGGAAGGAGAAGAACAGCGCGATCGCGATGGTGACCAGCGGCATGACAAGCAGCAGAACACCGTGGTGACGCACCGCAGCCCAGAAGACCTCGTCGTCGAGGAGCCTGCTGAAGTTCTCCAGGCCGATGAACTGAGGGTTCGCCGAGATGCCCTTCCAGTTGGTCACCGCGATGTAGAAAGCCTGGATGTACGGGCTGACCACGAAGACCACGTAGAGGAGCACCGGCGCGGCGAGAAAGCCGACGATGAACGGATACCTGCCGTGCCGCATCGGGGGCTACACCGTCCGGTTCTGCTTGGTGATGGACGAGTCGGCCTTGGTCTTGTCGGCGGCCTTCTGCATCTTCTCGCAGAACTCGTCGGCGGAGATGCGGCCGAACATCAGCGCGTTGGTCTGCTTGCGCAGCTCGGTCTCGAACTCCTTGTACCAGTTCTCGAAGCTGCTGAAGGTGACGATGTTCTGGCCTGCGGCGGTCTGCGCGGCGCTGAGGCTGGCGTTGCCCGGCGACAGCTCCAGGCCGTCGGCGGCGCCGGTCACCACGGTGATGTTGCCCGACTTCTCGGTGAAGCCCCTCGCGCCCTCCTTGGAGAGCATGATGCGCAGGTACTCAAGGCCGCCCTTGGGGTTCTTGGCCTTGGCCGGGACGATGTACGCCTCGCCGGCGGCGGCGCGGATGGCCTCGAACGGCATCTTGTCGGCCGCGGTGACGCTGGGGGTGGGCGACAGCGCGTACTTGAAGCCTTCGGGGGTCTGCTCCTTCTGCTCGTTCTCCAGCCAGGAACCGGAGGGGTAGAGGGCGACCTTGCCCTGGTTCTGGCGGAGCTGCACCTCGGTGTGGATCAGGCCCTCGAAGGACTTGTCCATGTACTTGGCGATCTCGGCCCAGGCGGCGGCGGACTGCTTCATGGCGTCGCGCTGCCAGACTCCGTCGACGAGGTTGTCGACGTCGAGCAGGATCTGGTTGCCCTCGATCTTCGCGGCGGAGATGAGGATCATCCAGTACGCGTAGTAGGCGGCGTTCTTGCCCGCGTACGCGAACGGGGTGATCCCGGCGGCCTTGGCCTTCTCGGCGAAGGCCTTGAACTCCTCGAAGGTCTTCGGCGGGGTCCAGCCGTTCTTCTCGAACAGCGCGGAGTCGTACCAGAGGCCGTACGCGGAGAAGACGTAGTTCATCAGGTACGGCTTGCCGTTGATGAGGCCCGACTCCACGGTGCCCGGCGCGACCAGGTCGCGGACCTTCTTGCTCGGGTCGTCGATGGAGGGGGCCTCCCACAGCTCGGTGAGTTCGAGGAGCTGGCCCTCCTGCTGCAGGGCGCCGTTGTCCATCAGGTCGGTGCCGGAGTTGGCGATCACGTCGGGGACGTCGCCGCCGGCGAACCGCGGCTGCAGGGTCTGTGCGATCTGCTGGGTGGCGACGTGCTTGACCTGCGCCTGGGCGAACGCCTTCTTGTACAGCGGCTCGTGCACCTCGGTGGCGTAACTGTCACCGAGGCCGCCCTTGAAGATGACGACCTCAAGCGGGGCGTCGGCGGCGACGCCGAACGGGTTCGCCGCGGAGATCGCGCCACCCGCGGAGGGGGCCGCGGAGGTGCTGGCCGCCGGAGCCGCGCCACCGGTGGCGCAGGCGCTGAGCAGCCCGGCGCCCGGGCCGACGATCAGAGCGCTCATGCCGATCCGGCGGAGCAGCTGCCGCCGGGTGATGTCTCCGGGCGTACCGGCCGAGTTTGACATGCAACCCTCCTGAACGGGGGATCAATTAGGAAAGTTTCCTAAACGTTTGCCCGAAGGTACGTATCCGCGGAGTCCAGCGTCAAGACTTCCCGGCCGGTCTAGACCGAGCCGTGATGTCCTCGCGACCTATCCGCTAGCTACCAAACGCCAAGGAGGTGCAATTGAATGACAGAACGGTACACAGTGCTCGATATTTCCCTGGAACCATTGACGCCGACACCGCCAGGGAGATAAAGGAACCGTGCTCACCGGCAGCCCAGGGACGAAAACCGGTCTAGACCAGATAATGAGGGTTTGCCGCCCGGTACCGCAAGCCCCTACTTTTGACGGCATGTTGCTGGCCGAGCAGCGCCGCCTGCTGTGTGAGTACGGCCGCCGGGCCGCCACGACCGGACTGGTCGTCGGAACCGCGGGAAATCTCAGCGTGCGCGCGGGCGAACTCGTCGCCGTGACGCCCAGCGGCGTCTCGCTCGACCGGCTGGAACCCGAGTCCTGCCCGATCGTCGACGTCGAGGGCCGTCTCGTCGAGGGCGACCTGCGGCCGTCCTCGGAGACCCCCATGCACCTGGCGGTCTATACGACCACCGATGCGGGCGCGATCGTGCACACCCACTCCGTCTTCGGCACCGTGGTCGCCACGACCATGAGCGAGCTGCCGCCCATCCACTACAACACCCTGCTGCTCGGCGGGACCGTCCGCGTCGCCGAGTACGCCACCTACGGCACGCCCGAGCTCGCCGCCTCCGTCCGGGCCGCGCTGACGGACCGGCGCGCGGCGCTGCTGGCCAACCACGGCGGGGTCACGATCGGCGACGACCTGGACGGGGCCTTCGAGGCGACCAGGCTGCTGGAGTGGCTCTGCGAGGTCTACGTGCGGGCCAAGGCGATCGGTGAGCCACGCGTGCTCACCGAGGAACAGCTCGCCGCGGTGGTCCGGCGCGCCTTCGAGCCGCCCACGTTCCCCCGCCGCGAGCACTGACCGCGACACGACCGCCCTCTGCCCGTACGCCCTCGTCGCGAGGACCCAGCGCGACGCGACCCCCGCCCCGTACGCCCCCCCTTCGCGAGGACTGACCCGATGCCTCTCCAGCTCACCGGCGCCCCGAGCGATCCGGACCTCATCCGCCTGCCCTGGGACGTCCCGCTGGAGGACTGGCCCGAGCATCGCCTGGTCTCCCTGCCCCGCGGCATCTCCCGGCACGTGGTGCGCTTCACCCGCCTGGCGGGCAGGGTCTACGCGATCAAGGAGATCAGCGAGTACTACGCCAAGCGCGAGTACCGCCTGCTGTGGGACCTGAGCCGGATGGACACCCCGTCGGTCGAGCCGGTGGCCGTGGTCACCGGACGGACCGACGCCGCCGGTGAGCCGCTCGACTCGGCGCTCATCACCCAGCACCTGCAGTTCTCCCTGCCCTACCGGGCGGTCATGTCCGGAACGGTACGCCCCGAGACGCTCAACCGGCTGCTCGACGCCCTGGCCGTGCTGCTGGTACGGCTGCACCTCAGCGGTTTCTACTGGGGCGACTGCTCGCTGTCGAACATCCTGTTCCGCCGGGACGCGGGCTCCTTCGCCGCCTACCTCGTCGACGCCGAGACCGGCGAGCTGCATCCCATGATCAGTGAGGGCCAGCGGCTGTACGACATCGAGGTGGCGCACACCAACATCTTCGGCGAGATGCTCGACCTGGAGGCGGGCGGCCTGCTGCACTCCTCCATCGACCCCGAGCAGGTCGCCGACTCCATCTGCGAGCGCTACCACCGCCTCTGGGGCGAGCTCACCTCCGACGACATCATCGACGAGGTCGACTGGCACATGATCGACCAGCGGATCCGCCGGCTGAACTCGCTGGGCTTCGACGTCGCCGAGATGATGGTCCGCCGCAAGGCGGGCACCGGGCGGCTGATCGTCCGCCCCAAGGTGGTGGACGCCGGGCACCACCAGCGCAGGCTGCTCCGGCTCACCGGCCTGGACGTGGAGGAGAACCAGGCCAGGCGGCTCCTCAACGACCTCGACTCCTTTCGGGTGTCGTACGGCCTGCGCCACGAGGACGAGGCGATCGTGGCCCACCGCTGGCTGGCCGAGGTCTTCCAGCCCACGGTGGAGGCCGTCCCGCAGGATCTGCGCGGCAAGCTGGAGCCCGCCCAGTTCTTCCACGAGGTGCTCGACCACCGCTGGTTCATGTCGGAGGAGGCCGGGAACGACGTCGGCCTGCCCACCGCGGTGAATTCCTATGTGAAGAACATTCTTGTTTTCAAGCCGGACGAAAAGGCGATTATCACCGACCAGCCAACGAGTTGATTTCCACCCGGGGTGTATATCTTCCTACTCGGTTGGTGAATCCTACGCTTTTTCCTATCAAGACCCTGGCTGGAAAGGACGAATCCCGAGAGCTTTCCCTACGCTGACCGGGCGACGCCTGAAGTCGCCGGCAAGGGAGAGCACGTGCTCGGAATCGAAGACTGCCTCACTGAGGTAATGGCCATCCCCGGCGCCCTGGACGCGATCCTCATCGATCAGACCAGCGGGACGGTCGTGGCGACCGGTGGCGCGAGCCGCCACGGTGACGTGGAGCGATCGGCCGCGGGACTGAGCGAGACCCTGCGCGCGACGCTGGACGGACTCGCCGTCACCGCACCGGGCGGCGCGGTCCGGATCGACGACATGATCATAACCACGGACGGCGGCCACCATTTGCTACGGCCGTTGGAAACGCTTTTCGACGGCCCCCTGGTGATTTATGTCAGGCTCGACCTTGAACGATCGAACCTGGCACTGGCCCGCCACCGCCTCCAGGCCCTTTCCGGCCGCCTGATATCGACGTGAAGCCGTGCCGAGCGTCGAGATCATCCTCAGCGGGCTCGCCAGTGATCGCGCCACCGGCTCGCTCCGCCTCGGCAAGGCGGGCGCCATCTATCTCACCGACGGCCGCGTGACCTACGCCGAGAGCGCGGCGGCCCCCCGGCTGGAGGACCTGCTGGCGGCCTGCCGCGGGATCTCCGCCCACGCCGTACGACAGGCCAGGCAGGCCGCGACCGAGGATCTGCGGGGCGGCGAGCCGCCGGTCGCCGCCCCGCAGATCCTCGGAGGCGACCGGCTCCTCGCCCAGGGGCTGCTCACCAGGGGCGAGCTGGAGTTCTGCGTGCTGAGCACGGTGCTCGACGCCAGCTACTTCCTGCTGGAGTCGACCGGGCACCGGCCCAGGTTCCGGCGGGGAGAGCGGCACTGGCTCGGACCGCAGTGGTACTTCGACGCGGCCGGCCTGCTCCGGGAGTGCAAGCGGAGGAAGGCTCAGTTGGAACAGACCTGGCCGTCCGCGGAGCTGGACACGCTCCCGGTCATCCCGCGAAGGCGCATCGCCGCCCAGCGGGTGGTGTTGAGCTCGCTGCAGTGGGAGGTGCTGGTCGGCGCCGACTCCACGGCGACCCCGGCCGACCTGGCACGCAGGCTGGGCCGCCCGGCGTACTCGGTGCTGCTCGCCGTACGGCAGCTCGCCTCCCGTGGGCTGCTGCGCGTCCCGGAACCCGACGCGGCCGCCGCACCCGCCGCGCAGGACCCGCTGCCGAGACGGACGAGGGGTGCCTCGGAGATCCCGGCGGCCGGAACGGGCTCCCTCGCGACGCCCGCGTCGCTCCCCGGAGCCACCGGGGACCCGACCGACGTCAACCTGCTCATCCGGCTCAGGAACGCATTGGAGGCACTGACTTGAGCCTGGTTCGATGCCGCCGATAAGGCTGCGGACGCTGAAGCTGATCGGAAGGAGGGTGCCGGTGGAACTGCGTGAGGAGATACGCCAGGAGATGGCGCTGCTGCGAGAGCGCATCCCGGACGTGGACGGGAGCGTCGTGTGCAGCGTCGACGGCCTGACCCTGGCCAGCGATCTGGGCCGTGACATCGCCGCCGAGCAGACCGGCGCGCTCTCCTCCGCGCTCCTGGCCCTCAGCCGCCGGATGACCGACATGGCCGGCAAGGGCACCTTCGAGGAGACGCTGATCTCCGGCACCAACGGCTACACGGCCTGCTACGCCGCCGGACCCAAGATCGTCCTCACAGTCCTGGCACGCCCAGGGACCAATCTCGGGCTGCTCCGGCTGGAGGGCCGCAAGACGGCGGCCAGGTTGGCCGCCATCACCTCGCGTATCTCGATAACCCAGTGATCGGAGACAGAAATGGGCAACATGGACATCTCTCTCAAGGAGATGATGGCGATCGACGGTGCCATCGGCGCGGTCATCGTCGACTACAACAGCGGGATGGCGCTGGGCGCGCTCGGCGGCTCCAAGGATCTCGACCTCCAGGTGGCGGCTGCGGGCAACACCGAGGTCGTCAAGGCCAAGATGCGGACCATGGAGTCGCTCGGCCTCAAGGACGGCATCGAGGACATCCTCATCACGCTCGGCACGCAGTACCACGTGATCCGCCCGCTCTCCGGCCGGAGCGGCAAAGGCCTGTTCATCTACATGGCCCTCGACCGGAACCGGGCCAACCTCGCGCTCGCGCGGCACATCCTGCGCGGCATCGAGGAGAAACTCGAGATCTGATCCTGTCGAGGCCCGTGCCCTTCCGGAAGGGCACGGGCCTCGACAGGAGCTCACCGCCCGGACGTCACCCCGGCGGTGAGCTCATCGACCGCGTCGGTGCGGGGTGGGCCGGAGATCGCGCCGGGCCTCAGCTCTCCTCGGCGACCGCCCTGCGGCGGAGACGGCCGGCGACCAGGTAGGTGCCGCCGCCCGCGGCGAGCACTCCCGCCAGGGCCAGGGAGGCGGCCGTGGAGGGACCGGTCGAGGTCTCGGCCGCCACCGGGGCGTTGGCGCCCAGGTCCCGGACCCCCTGCTCGGCGGCCCCGGCGGTGCCGGACAGGGCGAGCGGCTTGGCGGCGATGATCGCCTCGGGCGCGGTGAGGGGCTCGGACATGATCTTGGGCTTGGCGAACGTCTGGATCGCCTGCTGGGTCTTCACGGACTTCTTGGACTGCTCGGCCTTGACCAGGGCCGTCTGCGGGGGCTTCGCCGGGTTCGCGTCCCGGTAACGCCAGGCACCGGTGGAGAACGCCACGGGGTGGTTCTTCTTGCCCACGCCGTCCCCCCACTTGGTGACCACGTACTTGACGTCGATGTGGCCCATGCCGCCGTTGCCGTCCACGCCGAGCGTGGCGGGGTTGAACCGGCCGCCGGTCAGGTCGGCGAAGGTCTTGGCGTCGAGGTCGATCATGACGCCCGAATTGGAGGGCACGCCGGGACCGCGGTCACCGACGAAGAACTTGGCCTTCTTGCCCTTGTAGACGACGTAGCCCTCGGTGAACAGGGGCCAGCTCGGGCTGGCGATCATGCCCTTCTGCATCGGCTTGCCACTGGCCGGCAGACCGGTGTCGCCGGCCCTGCCCGAGGAGTCGTCCCAGAAGTAGGAGGCCCTGGTCGAGCCCTGGAGGAGCACGACCCCGTTGGCGACCGGCTCGGTGTCCGCTCCGGGGGAGGCGACGGAGGCGGGGGCGGCGGCCGCGGGGGAGGCGGGCAGCGCGGAGACGACGCCGCCGGAGACGAGCAGGCCGGCCCCGACGAGGGCGGCGGTGGCGAGGCGGTTCTGGTACGGGAGGCTCTTGGGCAGGCCGTTCTCGGGCAGGCCGAAAGGAAGACGCATGAAGAATGGGCTCTTTCGCGAGGGAACGGGACAACCAGCTGCGACACACGGCAAGAGGTGCACTGGCGGGGACGCGCTCTTCGGAAAAGTGGCGTGGCGAGATCAGCGGGTCGTCACGCGGAGCACGGTCCAGACGCCGCGATCAGGCGCGGCGTAGGAAAGGACGAGGTTCAGGTGGTCGGCACGGGCAGGGCGGGCACCGACGTGGTGACGCGGTGATCCATGAGGGGGATCTCCTCTCCAGCTCGTCTACCGGGTTAGCTGACGGGTTCGGGCGGTGGAGTTGCCCTACCGCCGCACGTTCGCAGCGGATTCACCCCAGGAAAGTGGTTCCCCGGTTCCCTGGCCCCTGGGGGCCGGTGGGATTCGACGTCGGCCGGCCGCTCCCTCTTGTGAAGGGCAGGTCGCCAACCGATATCCGTGGACACTACCTGCCGAAATCGGACAAAGCAAAGCAAATGCCATGAAAACCCCAGAAGATCTACCTGCAAGCTTCAAGAAAGCCCCACCGGAGACCCCGTCCCACCAACAGTCGCCCTACCAGCGAGAACGTCTTGCCGATCCCGGGTTTCGCCCCCGAGCCCCGCATCCGAGGCCTTTCCGCGCCCGCGGGGAGCCCGGTCGCCCGAAGGTCGTCCACACTCGAAGCCCTTTCACGCCCGGAGGGACCACCTCCGAGGTGGACCACCGCCAAAGACGCGCGTCGCCGGAAGCCGCGCCTCCGGGGGCGAACTCAGTCCCACCAGAACGACCAGGCGTTCCTGCCCTTGATCTGCTCGGCGTAGTCGACGAGGGTCCCCGCGCCCTGGATGATGCTGTCCGGGCAGAACGTCCAGTGCTCCGCGGCGACGTGCAGGGCGTGCTCCGAGGTCGTCGGGGGCGCGGCGACGCTGAGGTCGAGGGTGTTGAACCCCATCCCGACCAGCCGCACCCCGAACCTGTCCTCCCAGCTCCGCACCACCGCCGCGAGCGGGACCATCCACTCGTTGTGGTTCAGGGCGCCCTGCCAGCCCATCACGGCGAGGGCGTCGGCCCCGCGCTCGACCGCGACGAGCCCGAGCGGGGTCCGGCGCTCGGCCACCAGGCCGGCGTACCAGTCGGCGACCACGCCGGGATCGGCGGCGAGCCTTCCCGCCGGGGCCGGACCCGGACATTCGACTCCGAAGGGGTCGAGGATTTCGAGCTGGTCGACGTGCGCCTTGGCGATCCAGTCGGACCAGACCTCGGCCATGAAGGCGGCCGCATGGTAGTTGTCGATCTCGACGGCGGTGTCCGGGGCGATCTGACCGGCCGACCAGGGCTGCACCGAGTCCTCCAGCAGTACCGGCCACAGGCCGGAGTGCTCGTGCTGCGCCCGCAGCCGTGCCCAGTACTCGCCGGAGACCGCCACCTCGCTGAGCCAGAACGCCGGACGGCGACGAAAGGAGAGCTGAGCGTAACCGGGGTCGGGCCACACCACGTCACCCGGTGGCAGGTCCACCGAGAGCCTCCGGCCCTCTCCCCCGCTGCTCCCGTCGGCCCCGTCAGCGAACAACTGGCCCAGAACTGGCGGAAGCCTCCCACCCTCGCAATCGCTCATTCCTACCGATCCGATCCTGACCACGGACCAATTTTGGCCTGTCAACCATCCCGAGGGACAGTTCTGCCCTGGTCCAGGCAAAAATTATCGGTACGGGAGGGAACGGCGCCTGGCGGGTCTCACCCCTTCCCCACTCTGTGAACGTCACTCTGTGAACGTCACTCTGTGAACGTCACTCTGTGAACGTCGCGCCACACGACAGCCCGGGAGACCGGACCCGGCCGGTCTCTCTCCTTTTCCGCTCCGCGAACGTCGTGCCGCACAGTGGCCATCGGGGACCGTACTCGCCTATTTTGCCGTTGATCACCACTATGGGGACACGCCGGTCGACCGGGCCTCCACCCGCTGATCGGTCGAGCCGGGCACGGCCCGCCCACCGACCTACCGAGGAGACGTTTTCCGATGACCGACCTGGTAACGCTCGGCGAGAGCATGGCGCTGTTCAGCGCGCGGCGCACCGGCCCGCTCAGGCACGCCCGCGACTTCGGGCTCGGCGTGGGCGGCGCGGAGTCCAACGTGGCCATCGGCGTCTGCCGCCTCGGCGGGCGCGCGGCCTGGATCGGCAGGGTGGGCGCCGACGAGTTCGGGGAACTGCTCCGCTCGACGCTGGCCGGCGAGGGCGTCGACGTGCGGGGGATGCTGGTCGACCCCGAGGCGCCCACAGGCCTGATGATCAAGAGCAGGCGTACCTCCGAGGTGGTCGACGTGCGCTACTACCGCTCGGCGAGCGCCGGGTCCCGGCTCCGCCCCGCCGACCTGGACGTCTCGCTGATCCGCTCGGCACGCGTGCTGCACGTCACCGGCATCACCCTCGCGCTGTCGGCGTCGGCCGCCGAGGCGGTGCGGGCCGCGATCGCCGAGGCCCGCGACGCGGGCGCGACCGTGTCGATGGACATCAACTACCGCCGTGCCCTGTGGACACCCGCCAAGGCGTCCGCCGCGCTGCGCGAGACCGTCGCCGCCGTGGACGTCCTGTTCGCCACCGAGGCCGAGGCCAGGTTGATCGTCGAGGGCGGCGACCCGCTCACCCTGGCCCGCGCCCTGTCGGACCTCGGCCCGCGCCACGTCCTCATCAAACGCGGCGCCCTCGGCGCGATCGAGCTCTCCGACGGCACCGTACGGCACGCGGAGCCTCACCGGGTCGCCGAGCTCGACCCGGTGGGCGCCGGGGACGCCTTCGCCGCCGGCTGGATCGCCGAGACCCTCGCCGGGGCCACCTCCGAGCGGCGCCTCGCCACCGCCTCCGCCGCCGGGGCCTTCGCGGTGACCGCCGACGGCGACTGGGAGAGCCTCCCCCGCCGTGCCGACCTCGACCTGCTCCGCCCGTCCGACGGGGTCAGCCGCTGACCGTGGCCGACGCCGATCGGGAACGACGCCAGCCGGCCGTCACGGCGCGGAGAGCAGGTCGCGCAGGGCACGGCACTCGCGGATGACCTGGGTGGAGCCCTTGCGCCGGGCGACCGCCGTGACCTCGGGGATCTCGCCGGTCGCCTTCGCCCGCCGGGCCACCCGCCGGGCGAAGGCCAGGAAATCGACCAGTTCCTTGGGGGGCCGCCCGCCCGAGACGGCCAGCAGACCGGGCAGGGCGGCGGCGATCATGGCCCACGCCTCGCGGTGGGTGCCCACGCAGACCGCGTCCTCCATGATCGCCTGGAGCCTGGAGATCGAGAGCCAGGACCGGCGTATCCGCTCCCCGAACTCCGTACCCATCCGGGCGGCGGGCAGGTCACCGGTGGCCAGCAGGTACTGCACGGCCCGGCGCCGGTACACCGACATGCTCGGGGCGAGCCGTTCCACCAGCAGCAGGGCGGTCGCCTGCCCGACCGGTCCCCGCGCGCACGCGAGGTCGGTGAGCCTCGGCCCGTCGACGAGGCCACCGGTCCAGTCGCTGCGGTACCGGAGCGGGACCATGTGCGCGGCGATCACCTCGCGGTGGGACGGCATGACCCCCGGCCACCAGCCGATCAACCTGCCGTGATGGCCGCGTCCCTCCTCCAGGAACCGGGGCGGCGAGACCAGGAGTCCGGCGATCAACGACGCCGCGGCACGGACCGCCTGCTCACCGGCCGACCTTCCCGCCTCCTCGTCCGGGCAGTCGCTCGGGGTGATGTCGGTCGGCGTGCAGTCGCTCGGGGTGATGGAGGCCACCGCCAGGGTCTGCCATGCCTGGAGAGGCTCCTTCGGCTCGCGCTCGTCGAGCCAGTGCCCGGCCGGATCCTCCGCGAGCCTCCAGTCCGGCTTCGCGCCGGGAGAGCAGAACCGGCGGACGGTCACCACCGGATCGGGCAGCCCGTTCCCCGCCAGCCAGCGGGCGGTCTCGCGCCCGGCCGCCGAGGTCAGCGCGGCGGCCCGCGCCACCGCGACGGGATCGGCCCCCCTGGGCAGCCGGAGCAGCGCCTGCGCCAGATCGGCCGGAAGCGGCTCCACACCCGCCCGCTCCAGTTCCTCGATCCTGGCGACCAGTTCCACCGGGTCGAGGTGGCCGGTGGAGAGGGTGGGCGTGGCCAGCAGCAGCGGCGGCAGGACGCCCTCCTTGAGCGCGACGAGGATCTCCGCGTGGCGGCGCAGCACCAGCCACTCCGGCGCGCAGACCTCATCCCGGCCGGGAAGCCTCGTCCACGGTGACTCCGACAGCGACTCCGACGTTGACTCCGACGGCGACTCCGGCCGCACGTCGGTGGGGAGGCCGACCCCTGACCCGGGCTCCAGGGGCTCCGCGCCGGGATCGACGAACTCCGCCACGATCGCGGCGCCCCAGCACTCGGGACTCGTCCAGTCGCCTTGCGTCGGCGGCCTCTCGGAACGTGCCGCCAGCGCGTCCCGGAGCCCAGTGGGATCTCCGGCGGCGAGGCGGACGAACCCTCCGAGGAATCCCTCGGCCTCGGCCCAGTCCTTCTTCCCGAACAGGGCGGCCACCTGCTGGGGCGTCCGCGGCACCGGGAACACCGTGGCGGGCGGCGGTCCGGGGATCTCGGCGGGAACGAAGGGCTCCTCCGGCTCCGGCTCGGGCTCGGGTTCCTCCTGGAGATCTCCGCCGAAGACCGCGACCAACCTGTTGGACAGGCCGGCGGGAAGCTGCCCGGAGGCGTCCCGTACGGCCTCGGCACCGAGCGGGCCGAAGGCCGCCGCGTGCCCGACCAGCAGGCGCACGGCCCGCTCCTGGACGGCGGGCGCCTCGTGGCCGAGCGCCGACGCCAGGGCCGGCGACAGTTCGTCGGCCCGTTCCGGCTCCCGCTGGAGGAGCCGGTCCAGCCAGGCCAGCCCGGCCCTGACCAGTCCGCTCTCCGCGCGGAACAGCAGGCCGGACAGGGCCTCGCTCACGTCGTCGGGGTCGAGGTCGGCCGCGTCGTCCCCGGAGAGGGAGTCCAGGTGACGCAGGTGCCTGAACGACAGTTCGGCCACCGGCCCCGGCGCCGTCGGCAGCAGCCGCAGGTAGTCGCGGGCGCGGGAGGCCACCTCGGCGGGAGTCGGTTCGAGCAGTTCGTGCAGGCGGGCGAAGAACCGCAGGTCGGTCGCGCCGCCCCCGCGCAGGAACCGGCCCACGCAGCCTTCCAGCAACGCCTCCCGGCTCACCCTTCCCTCGGCGGCCAGGGTGTGCAGCGCGCCCAGCCACGATTCGGCGGCGAGCGGGTCGGCCCGCTCCTCGCGCAGCGCGCGGCCCACCCCCTGCGCCTGGAAGAGCCTGGGCAGCAGCACGTCGAGCAGCGGGTCCTCGCGCAGCCGCTCCGCGGTCGGCGGTGTGCCGGCCCAGGCGACCACGAGCGGGTCGTGCTCGGGCGGCGTGGCGCCGGTGCGGCCCAGCAGTGCCAGGGTGAGCGGCAGGTTCCGGTCGCGGGGATCGCCCTCCCAGCCTCCGCGCCGGACACGCACCCGGAGCGCGAGCCGTACGGCGAGATCGGCCTGCCACTCGGCAGGGCGGGTGGCGACCGCCTGGAGCACCGGCTCGACGAGGTCGGCGGAGCGATGGCGGCGTTCGAAGTCGCGCCGGTTGAGCCAGGCGACCACGGCCGCCGCACCGGGGAGCGTGCCCGCCCCCGCGACCCGCATCGGGTCGATCCAGGCATCGGCGTCGAACGTGGACGGGAACGCTCTGTAGTACTCCCGATTGTTCTTGGGCCCCTCCCAGGTGCCCTCCATGTCGCCGCCCCAGCCGAGGGTCTCTGCCCACCGCCGGTGGATCTCACGCTCGGAGACCCCGCGTTCGCGGGCGAACCGCTTGTACGCCTCCCCCCGGGCCAGCCTGATCCGGTCGTACTCCTTCCCGCGCTCACGCAGCCGCCGTGCCACCTCCTCGCGGGCCTCCTGGATGTGACCCGGCAGTTCCAGGGCCACCTCCCTCCGCCCGGCGTCGTCGAGGTCGGCGACCCTGGCCGCGACCTTGAAGGCATCACCGGTGCCGATGAGGTCGCGGACTTCTTCCCACACGGTCATGACGGCATCTCCCGAGAACCGGTCCGGATCGCCCGGACGCAAACGTGCGGCGCCTTCGCCATGAGGGGACACTAGGCAGCGGCCCGGACAGTAACGGGCCGTTGGAGCCCCGGCGAGCAGAAGATCAACCGCTGAGCGGACACCGTCTCCCCCCGGAGGCGGACGCGCTCTGGGCGGAGGGGGCGCCCCGGTCACCCGTCGCCCGCCTCCCGGGAGTCGATCGCGCCGGGCCTACGGTTCGAACAGCACCAGGGGATGCCGCCGGGCCAGCTCCAGCACCACGCGGCACACCTCTCCTGAGCGTGGGAAGACCGCGTCCATCAGCACGAACTCCTCCCCCACGACCAGCGGTGCGGACCACGGCGAGACCGCGTAGTTCTCGGCGGTCAGGTCCGGGAAGAGCGAGGTCAGCTCCTCGTAGAAGGCCGCCGTCTCCGGGCGCGGCTCACCGGGCGCGGCGTCGCTCCGGCTCCAGACGAGATACCTGCGAAGCGCCTCGTCCGCGGTGATCGGTTCGGGCCCAAGCCAGGCTCCAAGCTCAAAGCTCACGTCGCGTCCTCGCACTCGCCCCGGTCATCCGGCTGTCGGATCATATGTGTCCGATGGATGCCCGGCACTCCTCCCTGGAGTTGGACCGTCGCGGCTTTCGCCGTGAGATCGCCGTTCCCACCGGCCGGTGAGACGCCCGCGACTTCCCGTATGAAGGAAGGCCGGACACCGGCCGGAGCCGGCCCGGTCGCGCCGGATCCCGCCAGTCGACGGCGGCGGTGCGGGTCCAAGGCACCAGCAGACTATCTTTGGAAAAAAAGGGGGTCCCGCCATGACCGACAAGCCCATCCTGCAGCCCGGCCCCGATCATCCGATCACGATCGAGGCGAACCCGGCCCGGATCGTCGTCTCGCTGGGCGGCCGGGTGATCGCCGACTCGCGGCGGGCGTTGACGCTGCGGGAGGCGTCGTACCCGCCGGTTCAGTACATCCCGATCGCCGACGTCGACCGCTCGCTGCTGGAACGGACCGGCACCGCCACCTACTGCCCGTACAAGGGCGACGCGGGCTACTACACCGTCACGGTGGACGGGAAGCGGTCGGTGGACGCGGTCTGGTTCTACGAGTCGCCGCACCCGGCCGTCGCCGGTATCAAGGACCATGTCGCCTTCTATCCCGACCGGGTCGACTCGATCGCCGAGGAGACGGCCAGCTGAGAGCCGGGGACACCCGTCCCGACGCGAGTCCATCGTGGTCGGTGTCGTCCACGGCACGGAGGCTAGAGACGCCCGCGGTGGATGAGAAGGCGGTGCGACTCCTGCATCTCCTCCGGCAGCTCGTCCGGCGCGAACCATCTCGCCTCCAGGATCTCGAAGTCGTCGATCTCGAGCGTGCCACCGACGAACTCGGCCTCGTACGCCACCTCCAGGCGCAGCTTGTAGCCGCTCTTCAGCCGGACGAGCTCTCCGACGCGGACCTGCAGCCCGGTCTCCTCCCGCACCTCGCGGCAGACCGTGTCCTCGAAGGTCTCCGAGCTGTTCGCACAGCCGGTCGGCAGCCCCCACTGCCTGCCCTCCGGCCAGAAGCGGTGCTTCAGCAGGAGCACGTTGCCTTCCGCGTCGCGTACCACTCCGGTCACACCGACCGTGAACTTGGCGTGCCGGAGCCAGAGGATGCGCCACTGGAGCGAGCCGTTGACGAGCCTCCAGAGCCGGACGATCAGCTTCTTCACTATGGGTCCATCCGCGGTTCGGCGCCTGTCTGAAGATCGGACGCTACCGGGGAAAGGCGGCAGGGCACCTTGGTTTCGGCTTCTGACGCCTCCCGGCGGCGGGACGCACCGCGTCCGGCGCGGCCCTGCCGCGAGATGATCGCGATCACCCCGGGGTCGCACGGCACTAGACTTGGATTGTTCGTTCTCTTGTATCGTTCGTGTTTATGACGGTAGGTTTGGCACCATGACCGCACCCAGGACTCCGAACACCGCCGAGGAACTGCGCGGGGCAGGCCTGCGGGTGACGGCCGCCCGCGTCGCACTGCTCGAGACCGTCCGGGACGGTGATCACCTCGGCGTCGAGGCGATCGCCTCCGGGGTGCGCGATCGCGTGGGCCACATCTCCCTTCAAGCTGTGTACGAAGCCCTGCACGCGCTCACCGCGGCGGGACTCGTACGCCGCATCGAACCGGGCGACAGCCCGGCCCTGTTCGAGGGACGCGTCGGAGACAACCACCACCACGTCGTGTGCCGATCGTGCGGTGCCGTCGCCGACGTCGACTGCGCGGCCGGGGAGGCTCCCTGTCTGACCGCGTCCAACGACCACGGCTTCTCGATCGACGAGGCCGAGGTCATCTACTGGGGCCTGTGCCCCGACTGTTCCACCGCCCGTAGTTCCTGAGCACAGTGATCTTCTTACTTCAGAAGGATTCCATGTCTGAGAACCATGACGCAATCGTCGTAGACGCGAAGACGGAGGGCGAAGGTGGCTGCCCGGTCGCGCACCAGCGCGCCCCGCACCCGACCCAGGGTGGCGGAAACCACCAGTGGTGGCCGGAGCGGCTCAACCTGAGGATCCTCGCCAAGAACCCCGCCGTCTCCAACCCGCTCGGCGAGGAGTTCGACTACGCCGAGGCGTTCGAGAGCCTCGACCTCGCGGCCGTGAAACAGGACATCGCGGAGGTGCTGACGACCTCGCAGGACTGGTGGCCGGCCGACTACGGCAACTACGGCCCGTTCATGATCCGGATGGCGTGGCACAGCGCGGGCACCTATCGGATCAGCGACGGCCGCGGCGGTGCCGGGGCCGGCCAGCAGCGCTTCGCGCCGCTCAACAGCTGGCCGGACAACGTGAACCTCGACAAGGCCCGCCGTCTGCTGTGGCCGGTCAAGAAGAAGTACGGTCAGAAGATCTCCTGGGCCGACCTCATGATCCTGGCCGGCAACGTCGCCCTGGAGACGATGGGTTTCAAGACCTTCGGCTTCGCCGGCGGCCGTGCGGACGTCTGGGAGTCCGACGAGGACGTCTACTGGGGTCCCGAGTCCACCTGGCTCGACGACCAGCGCTACACCGGCGACCGGGAGCTGGAGAACCCCCTCGGCGCGGTCCAGATGGGCCTGATCTACGTCAACCCGGAGGGCCCGAACGGCAACCCGGACCCGCTGGCCTCGGCCCGCGACATCCGTGAGACGTTCCGCCGGATGGCGATGAACGACGAGGAGACGGTCGCCCTGATCGCGGGCGGTCACACCTTCGGCAAGACCCACGGCGCGGGCCCGGCGGACCACGTCGGCGTCGACCCCGAGGCCGCCCCCATCGAGCAGCAGGGTCTCGGCTGGAAGAGCACCTACGGCACCGGCAAGGGCGCGGACACGATCGGCAGCGGTCTGGAGGTCACCTGGACCTCGACGCCGACGAAGTGGACCAACAACTTCTTCTGGAACCTGTTCGGCTACGACTGGGAGCTGACCAAGAGCCCGGCCGGCGCGCACCAGTGGCGGCCGAAGCACGGCGCCGGTCAGGACTCGGTGCCCGACGCCCACGACCCGTCGAAGCGTCACGCGCCGTCCATGCTGACCAGCGACCTCGCGCTCCGGTTCGACCCGATCTACGGCCCGATCTCGCGACGTTTCTACGAGAACCCCGACGAGTTCGCGGACGCCTTCGCCCGCGCGTGGTTCAAGCTGACCCACCGCGACATGGGCCCGGTCGTGCGCTACCTCGGCCCGGAGGTCCCGACCGAGACGCTGCTGTGGCAGGACCCCCTCCCCGAGGTGACGTACGAGCTCGTCGACGCCGCGGACATCGCCTCCCTCAAGGAGCGGATCCTCGCCTCGGGCCTTTCGGTGTCCGATCTCGTGTCCACCGCGTGGGCGTCGGCCTCGACCTTCCGCGGCGGCGACAAGCGCGGCGGCGCCAACGGCGCGCGTATCCGCCTTGAGCCGCAGAGCGGCTGGGAGGTCAACGACCCCGACCGGCTCGCGACGGTGCTGAGCACCCTGGAGGGGATCGCCGAGGCGTTCAACACCGCCCAGACCGGTGGCAAGCAGATCTCGCTCGCCGACCTGATCGTGCTCGCCGGTGGTGTGGGCGTCGAGCGGGCCGCCAAGGACGCCGGTGTCGACATCGAGGTCCCGTTCAGGCCGGGCCGGGTGGACGCGTCGCAGGAGCAGACCGACGTGGAGTCGTTCGCCGCGCTTGAGCCGACCGTTGACGGGTTCCGCAACTACCTCGGAAAGGGCAACCGGCTGCCGGCCGAGTTCCTGCTGGTCGACCGGGCGAACCTGCTGACCCTGAGCGCCCCCGAGATGACGGTCCTGGTCGGTGGCCTCCGCGCCCTGGACGCGAACCACCAGCGGTCGCCGCTCGGTGTCCTCACCGCGACCCCCGGGGTGCTGACCAACGACTTCTTCGTCAACCTGCTCGACATGGGCACGGCGTGGAAGGCGACCTCCGAGGACGCGAACGTCTTCGAGGGGCGCGACACCGCCACCGGCGAGGTCAAGTGGACCGGCACCCGCGTCGACCTCGTCTTCGGGTCGAACTCCGAACTGCGCGCGCTCGCGGAGGTCTACGCGAGCGACGACGCGAAGGAGAAGTTCGTGAAGGACTTCGTCGCGGCGTGGGACAAGGTGATGAACCTGGACCGGTTCGACCTCGTCTGATCAGGTGACGTCCAGGTCGGCCCGCGCGGGCCGACCTGGACGTTTTCCGTTACGTCGCGGAAAGGCGATGACGTTTCCGCTCTACGGTGCTCGCCGCGAACGGGACGGAACGTAGCGGGATGCGGGTGGGTCAGCCGGCGACGTCGGCGGTGGCCCAGGAGTCACGGAAGGCGTAACGGGCCGGGGCGCTCGCGTAGCGCAGGAAGGCCGAGCTGGAGGTAGTGCCCACGGCGGTGTTCGTGTGGTAGAAACGGCAGCCCTCGTAGATCATCTTTCCGTTCGTCACGGCGGAGCCCGCAGCGTCCACCAGGTGGTACCCGGCCAGCGTGCAGTCCTGGTAACGGGCGATCGGCAGCCGGTTGGAGGTGGCCGCGTACCGGTGCAGGTTGAAGCCGGCGGCCGACGAATACTGGAGGGCGGCCAGGTCGGAGCAGGAGGTGAAGAGGACCGAGCCGTTGTTCCAGTTACAGTCGATGATCTTGTGGTTGGCACTCTTGGGCTCGAAGCGCACCCCGCTGACGTTCAGCCGGGTCGCGCCGATCTCCCCGTTGGCGAGCGGCATGTAGAAGTACCGGGCGGGGCTGGAGCCGACCATCGACCAGGAGCCGCCGATCACGTTGATGGAACCGCCCCGGTCGAAGCGGAAGAAGTCACCCCCCGCGAGCGCGAAGTTGCAGGACAGCATGAAGTAGTTGAGGAACTGGTTCTGCTGGTTGCGGCTGGACGGGCTGGAGATCCCGCAGTGCAGGAAGGCGTCGGTGTAGACGGAGGCGGTGTCGGTCGAGCACAGGATGAAGTGGTGCTCGCTGTTGTTGTTGGCCTCGTGGTCGCCGTCGATGCCGATGACCCGGTCCCAGGCGCCCTTCCATTCGATGTTCTGGTAGACGAAGTACTGGTTCTGGCCGTTGCCGTACTCGGGGTACTGAGAGGTGTCGTCGATGGTGTCGACCGACCAGTAGTACGCGAAGCGGTTGTTGGGGTTGGTGGACTGGAAGGCCATGTCCTGGAAGTAGGCGTACCGCAACCGGACGGCGGCCGTGATCAGGTTGTTCTCGCGGGGGTCGCTGTTGGCGGTGAAGTCGGTGGCGAAGTTGATGGTGGTCACCCGCGGGCCGGCGCCGCGGAAGCGCAGACCGAAGATCTGGTCGGCTCTTCCGCCGGTGGGCGACCACATCAGGGTGTCCTTCTTGGTCACCTTGTACGTGCCCGGCGGGAAGTAGATCTCCTTCTTCACCACGCCATTGGTCCGGCCGGCGATCGCTGCGGTGACCGCGGCCTTGATGGCGTCCGAGTCGTCGGTGACGCCGTCCCCCTTGGCGCCGTGATCCTTGACGTCCACGATGAACACCGACGGATCGGTGTTGGCCGCGGCCGGTTCGGCGGCCCACAGCGACATCGCGCCCACGCCGGTGGCGGCCAGGCCTCCCACCAGCGCGCGGCGGCTGAACCCGTCTCTTTCGTTTTCGGACATGCTGACACCGCTCCTTGACTGAGGGGTTCAAGATCGCGACCAAAGCTAGACCCCGCCTATTCGATCGGCAACCCCCAATATGCATTTACGGGCAAACCAATTCCGGGTGCCGAATTAAGCAGATTTAGGACAATCAGCTATACAAGCTGACAAATACCTGTAAGCAGGCGCTACATTCGTAGATCTTGAGGGAGAGGGGCGCCGCGCCGTCAGTGGTGGCCGATCGATGTCCGGGACGCCAGGGCGACGTCCTCCGGACAAAACCGGTCGACTCTCCGAGCTTGATCGCCTTAGCGTGGCGGCATGTCCGAACTACGTACCGACCGCCTCCTGCTCCGCCACTGGCGGGACTCCGACCTGGACCCCTGGGCGGCGATGAACGCCGATCCCGAGGTCCGGGAGCACTTCCCGGACCTGCTGACCCGTGAGCAGAGTGCCGCTTCGATCGCGCGCTTCCAGTCCGGACTCGAACAGCGGGACTACGGGTGGTGGGCGGTGGAGGTCCTGGCGACCGGTGAGTTCATCGGCTTCACCGGCCTGGACCCGGCGGACGAGGGCATGCCGTTCACCGAGATGGAGATCGGCTGGCGGCTGACCCGCTCGGCGTGGGGCCACGGCTACGCCACCGAGGCCGCCCTGGCCTGCCTGGAGTTCGGTTTCAAGGCCCTGGAACTACCGGAGATCGTCGCCATCACGACCACCACCAACCTGCGCTCCCAGGCGGTGATGCGCCGGATCGGCATGACCCGCGACCCCGCCGCCGACTTCGACCACCCGAACGTGCCCGAGGGGCCGCTACGCCGGCACGTGCTGTACCGGATTCGCCGCTGAACAGTTCGTACGGCACCTCGCCTCTCATCTTCCACGCCCAGGTGACGGCATCAACGTAGACTTCATCTAAGTAAGATTGATTATTACTAAGGTGGAATCGATGAAGTTTACCGGCAGGGCTTTCGATCTCGATCAACTCGACGCGCAGTTGCGGCTCGCGACAGAGGGCAGAGGAGGGACGCGAGGCCGAGCAGTGATCATCACTGGCCGCAGGCGAGTGGGCAAGTCCCGCCTGGTGCAGGAGTTCTGTGATCGTTCCGGTCTGCCGTACGTCGTCTTCCAGGCCACGAGGGGCCGTAGTCCGGTCGCGGAACGCAATGATTTCGCCGAGACCGTCGCCTGCTCCGGACTCGCAGGCGCCGAGTTCCTCCAGGGCGCCGCGCCGCAGGACTGGAACCACACCCTCCGGTCGCTGGCGCTGGCCGCGGGTGACGAGACCCCGTGCATCGTGGTTCTTGACGAGGTTCCGTGGCTGATCGAGCAGGACGGGGAGTTCGAGGGTGCCCTGCAGACGGCCTGGGACAGGTATCTCTCAGCCCGGCCGATCCTGTTGATCCTCGTCGGAAGCGACCTGTCGGTGATGGAATCCCTGCAGGAGTACGGCCGCCCCTTCTTCGGCCGGGCCGCTCACATGACGCTGAGGCCTCTTGCTCTCCAGGACGTCGCCGACATGACCGGGTTGCCCGCCGCCGACGCCGTGGACGCGCTGCTCATCACCGGAGGCTTCCCCGAGGTGGTCCGTTCCTGGGAGCGCGGCATGTCCAGGATCGACTTCCTGCGCGACAGCCTTGCCAACCCGCTTTCACCTCTTCTCGCCGCCGGCGAGTTGTCCCTGCTCGGAGAATTTCCGTCGGCGACCTACGCCCGGACCGTGCTGGAGGCCATCGGAACCGGAGAACGCACCTTCAGCACGATCGCCGCCAATGTGGGAGGAGCGACACCGTTGCCGTCCGGCACCCTGGCACCGATCCTCACGAATCTGATCGCCAAGCGCGTGGTGGCGACCGACCTCCCGCTCTCCGACCGGCCCGACACCAAGAACAAGCGGTACCGGGTGGCCGACCACTATCTCCGGTTCTGGCTGGCGTTCCTGCAGCGGGCCATCGCCGACAGTGAGCGAGGCCGGCCGGATCTGGCGCTGCGACGGATCGAGCGTTCCTGGACCACCTGGCGAGGACGCGCGGTGGAGCCACTCGTACGCGACTGCCTGGTCAGGATGCTTCCGGACGACGCGTGGCCGGACACCGAGGCCGTGGGCGGGTGGTGGAACCGGCAGAACAATCCCGAGATCGATCTCGTGGGCGCGGACCGGGAACCCGTCGCGAGCAGGGTCCACTTCGTCGGATCGATCAAATGGCTCGACGCCCGGCCGTTCGACCGCCACGACTACGACGCGCTGGTCCAGGCTTCCGCGGCCGTTCCCGGGGTGACCACGGAGACGCCGAAAGTGGCGGTGTCGAGGTCGGGATACGAACCGGGACTTCCGCTGGCCGCGGCCTGGACACCGGAGGATCTGCTGACGGCGTGGCAGCGCTAGGCCCGTTTGCGGTCGGTGGACGCGCTCTGGTTCTACGAGTCGCCGCACCCTGCCGTCGCCGAGATCAAGGACCACGTCGCCTGCTATCCCGACCGGGTCGACTCCATCGCCGAACAGCCGACCGCCTGAGACCCGGGAAGGGACGGGCACCGGGAATTCCCATACCTCTGACGGCTTGTGAATCCTCTGCGGCTTTTCCACTGTTCGCGGTCATAATGATCTCTGCTTTGTAATATCTCACCTCAATACTTGTTCTCGGACGAGACATGGACAGTCGGGAAGGAACCGGTGGAGGCCAAAAACGGCACGGCTGAGATCATGGTCGCTGAGGCCCGCAAGGCATTCTGGGTGATGGTCGGGTTCCTGGCGTTCATCTGGGTGATACAGATCGCCAACTGGGCGTCGAACTACTCGCTGAGCTGGGAGCACGGCGTGCAGCCGTGGAACCCGGCGAGCCTGCCCGACATCGCGTCGGCACCGTTTCTGCACTGGAGCTGGGAGCACATCCAGGCCAACTCGGGGCCGCTGTTCATCTTCGGCTTCCTGTCGGCCTACCGGGGCGTCGCCAAGTTCCTCGGCGTGACGGGGCTGATCATCCTGGTCAGCGGCCTCGGCGCCTGGTTCACCTCCGACCCGCAGACCACAGGCGCGGGCGCGAGCGGCGTCCTCTTCGGCTACTTCGGCTACGTGCTGGTGCGCGGCGCGTTCGACCGGCACCTGATCGACATCGTGATAGGCGTGGTCATCGCCCTGTGCTTCTCCTACCAGTTCACCGGGCTGCTGCCCGAGGAGGGCATCGGCTGGCAGGCCCACCTGTTCGGCTTTCTCGCCGGAGTGCTGGGTGGCTGGCTCTTCCGCGACCGCAGGCGTCCCCGGCCGGTCCCCACCTCCTCGCCCCAGGATTCCCGGACCGCCCTGCGTAAGGAACTGGACGAACTCGGGCTCTGACCGGCCGAGACACTCCGTACCTCCGATCAGGCCGGCGGGTAAGGATCCGGCGGCGCTGGATCGACCGCCCTGGTGCTGTTCGGGCCTACGGTTCTGACAGCACCAGACGACGCCGCCGCGCTCGCGCCGCTCACCCCGCTGTGGGCAACGAAGATGGCGGGCGCATACGCGGCGTCTTCCGGCACGGACCGTAGCCCCGTGCCTTCAACAGGCTCTGCGGGACGAGCCTCCCCGCTCAGTTCCGGCAGGGCTGATCAGGGATGCGAGAAAGGTCCAGCACCGTATACCGGTTGCCCCGTTCTCTCCAGAACAGGATCGGCGCCTTCGCGCTCGACGCTCCCCAGCCGATCTCCTCGGAGTCTTCGACCTCATGCTTCACACCGACCCGCATCGACCTGGCGGCACATCGATCGTACAGGAGCGCGGATGAGCCCCAATCCTTGATAGGGGCTCGCTCCTCGACTCCATAGACGTACGGCAGCTCGAAAAGACCGAACCTGTCATCGATCAGAGGACCTTCCCCCAGCGCGGGGAACGTGGTGCGCCCCGAACCGTCCCTTCGCTGGACGAGCATCGTGGTCAGTTCATAGTCGCGCGGATACATCTGGCCCACGCACCATTCGACCCCGCAGGTCATATACGGCACATCCGGATCGAGCCGGTCTGCAGGCGTGCTTCCGGCCGGAACAGTGATCTCCTGCGGCTTCCCGCCGGAGAGCGGGATCCGGTAGGAGCCGTTCTCGTTCCGCCAGGTGATCTGATCGCCGTCGATCGTCAGCTCATCCTGGAGAGGGAACTCGTCGTAGTGGCCCGTCAGCCAGGTCACCAGACTCATCTGCCCGCCCGACCTCGGCATGGTCCACAGCTCGACGTGCCGCAGGCCCGGGTTCCAGCGCTCAGAGCGGTAGACCCCGACGGTCCAGACGATCTGCTCCTCGCCCACGGCCACGCTGCGGATCTCGTAACACAGGCTGCAGTCGCTCCACTTCGGAGCCGTGGCCAGCACCCGGTGCCGACGCGTTCGGCGGTCGTACGCCACGAACTGGGGACGCGAGGCGAACGGGGCGACCATGAGGGCCTCGTTCGCACTAAGCATGGCGACCGGCTGGACGTTAGGCCCCTTCCTGAGCTTGGCCGGCAGGGTGAACACGGCCTCGGGCCACACCTTGACAGCGGGGTTCAATTCGGGCGGCTTCGGTAGCTTCGCAGGCCGAGACGGCAACGGCCGACGGTCGGTGACGGTGACCGTACATGCCGACACCGCACCGACTGCGACGGCGAATAACGCCACAACCGCGAGCAGTCGAAAAATCCGCGTGTGATTCACGGCCTGTCAGACGTACAGAACACTTCTCGGGTTCCGATTGTGCGCAACTCTTCAAAGAAGGACATCGCCTTCCTGGGCATACGCTATCCCGATTATCCCAGCCGTGAGCATGGCGTGGCGGAGCCAGAGGATGCACCGTTGGAGCGGGCTTTTGTGTTGGCCCGGTTCTGGTCGAGTCGGGTCGCTACCCTGATATCCGGGCACGCAATGCCTGGATGAACCAGTCGAGTACTCCCGTCAGGCTTTCCGGAGCCGGCCAGCCGTTGATCACTGCGAGCAGCCGAAGGTACAGCTCCCGGCGAGGGTCGTTCGCGGTCTCCAGCCGGGCCAACAGCCGGCGCCGCAGGTCGACGTCGTCCACGCAGCCGAAGACCTGCGCGTACTGAGCCGTGACCGCCGCGACGACCGGATCGGCCTGGGGCGAGACCGGGTCGATGCCGACTGCCAGGGCCGGGCCGACCTGGTCACGGACCATCGCGGCGGAGTCGCGGCGCAGGACCGTGGTGTCGCCCTGGGCACGCTCGGCCGCAAGATGCTCGGCCATGCGCCGCATGACCGCGCGAAAATCCGGGTCCCGGGACAGTTCGGCCAACTCCACCCACGCCTCGACCTGTTCGGCATCGGGATCGTCGGGCAACTCGGGGGTCATCGAGCGCATGATCCCCGCGAATCCGGCGTCGGCGTCCAGGCCGCCGAAGGCGGTGCCGAGGAAATCACCGATCAGACGTCGCCGTTCGTCCTCGGAAAGCCCGGCCAGCTGGTGCATGAGATCCATCTCCTCAGGGGTGGACCCGCGCCTGGCCACCGCCGTCAGCACCGCGTGCCGCAGACGTAGCACGTGGATCTGCGCCGCCAGTGCCTCGGCGTGCGCCGCGGCGACCTCGGGAAGCGAGATCTCCCGATTCACGACCCTCCGGATCGTGGGAAGGTCCAGTCCCAGGTCGCGCAGCGTCCGCAGCAGGTCCAGGCGTGCGACGGCATCGAGGCCGTAGAGGCGGTGGCCGGCCGGGTTGCGGTCGGTCGGCGGCACGATCCCGCGGTCGGAGTAGAACCGAATGGCCTTGACCGTCAGCCCGGTCCGCCGGGCCAACTCACCGATCGAGTAGAGCGTGTCACCGTTCATGCCCTCACCCTCGCGCCTCCCCCTGCGGGAGATGCAAACCCGTTCGCCTGCCGGATGGAACCGGTCGACTCACCGGCCAAGCTCCCCTGCGTCGGCGCCTCATGGAAGGGTGCCGTTCGATTCCCGGCAGCCGACGGACACGGCTGCCCTGTCTGTGCGAGGCAGGGCAACCGTGAACTGTCGCGGTGACGACGCCGGGGCGACGAGGGGCGAGGTCGCCGGCCCTCATGCCGAGCGGCGGTCCGCGCTGTCGGATCGTCGGTCGCGGACCTGCTGGAGCTCGGTGTTGATGCGCAGGGCTTCGGCGAGCTGGTCTTCCAAGATGATGATGCGGCAGGCGGCCTCCAGGGCGGTGCCCTGGTCGACCAGTTCTCGTGCGCGGGCGGCCAGGCGTAGCTGGTAGCGCGAGTAGCGGCGGTGACCACCCTCAGAGCGCTGCGGCTCGATCAGTCTGGCGGTGCCCAGGTTACGCAGGAACGCCGGGGTGACGCCGAGCATCTCGGCGGCGCGGCCCATGCTGTAGGCGGGGTAGTCCTCGTCGTCGAACCGGTGACCGGAGATGTCACTCGGCGTGGCGGGGAGCCCTTCGGCCCTTCCCGCGGTGTCGGCCTTGTCGGCCGTTTCAGCCTTGTCGGCGGTGTCGCGGAGCCGGGGCTCTGAGCGGACGGCCGACGCCATCAGTGTTTGATCCATACAACCTTCCCATAATGCCAACAGGGGCCCCGGCGCCATGATGCGCCGGGGCCCGCGAGGTTCAACACCATCTACCGGCCCTGGGGCCGACCTGTTTCTTCCGCATTGGCCGCCCGATGGGGGCGGGGATGCGGGGATCGCGTATGCGTGACCGTAGACCACCTTCCAATCTGTGGGACTGCGGTACCCGTGCGGCGGAACATCAGCCGGCAACGGGCGATCCTGATGGCGTTCAACACTCCTTTCGCTATCACTTGCTGTCTTGACCTCATGCATCACTTGCCGCAGCTGCGCGTCCACGGCCGGAACCCTTCACCTGCGCTGGCCCCGGCACGTCCGACGTTGTCACTCGTTCACTGCTGTGGCAGCGCGTCCACGGCTAGGACCCTTCAACCGCTTCGGTCCTGGCACGTCCGACCTTCTGCCCGTCAATCACTTGCCGCAGCTGCGCGTCCACGGCCGGAACCCTTCACCTGCACTGGTCCCGGCACGTCCGACGTTGCTCCTTCTTCACTGCGTTGGCAGCGCGTCCACGGCCAGGGCCCTTCAACTACTTCGGTCCCGGCACGTCCGACCTTCTGCCCGTCTTTCTGCGTCGTCTTCTGCTATCCACACTCGTCCGGGCAGTTCGTCGTGATGCCTACGTCCTGCTCTGCCCTGGTGGATCCGTTCCTTGCGATGTCAGAAACTCTACCCCCACCCAACACTGATGTCTACTCTGGCCACTACAGATTTTCGGTTCCGGAGAAGTCAAGACTGAGCTTTCACGCCTCGGTGAGCAGGTCAGCGGCGGGACGCGGCCCAGTCGTGGACGGCCTCGGCGGTCTCGTCGGTGAGGTCGGAGTCGGGCAGTTCGTCGGGAGTGATCCACCGGTAGGAGTCGTGCTCATCGGACAGGACGATCGGACTCGCGTTGCCGGGAAGGGCGAGAGTGAACTGGCGGGCCTTGCGCCCCGAACCGGACACGTAGTCGAAGGCGGCGACGAAATCCCGGTCGCGGACAAGCGGGCCGCTCCAGCCGATCTCCTCGGCCAGTTCCCTGGCCAGCGCCGACCGAAGATCCTCGCCGTCATCGACACCACCGGAGGGCAGTTCCTCGATGCCGGGCAGGAAGTCGTCACCGGAGGAACGGCGCAGGATCAACACCCGCTCGTCGCGATACACGACGGCGCCGACCACAAGCTTCCGGAGATCGGCCACAATGCGCCGGATTCAGTTTTCGGCTACTCGTGGCCGGGCCGACTCTCGTAGGTGAGGAGATCGCCGGGCTGACACCTGAGCTCGCGGCAGATCGCGCTCAGCGTGGAGAATCGGATCGCCTTGGCCTTGCCGTTCTTGAGGATCGACAGATTGACGATCGTCACGCCGACTCGATCCGCCAGCTCGGTGAGCGTCATCTCCCGCTCGGCGAGCAAGTGATCCAGGTGGACGCGGATGCGGTGCTCGGCATCGGGCGGCATGTCAGACGAGCCCTTCCGCGTCCTCTCGCAGGCGGGCGCCCTTTTTGAAGATCGACCCCAGTGCGATCAGGAGGAGGGCAAACCCGATGGGCGCCGGAGTGAACGGCCAATCAGTGTCGATCATCCCCCCAGCGGGGGTCCCGTCCACCACGATTACCGCCACCAGCGTCCTGATCGGCTCGACGAGCAGGCCGTATCCGGCTACGCATCCGGACATGACGAAAATCCGGCGAGCGTTGTGCGGCACGAAGGGATCACCGGACCTGAGGGTCCGGGCGATCTGCCACAGCAGAAAGGCGATGATAGCGGTCAGCAGCGCCGTCACCACCGATGGCATGTTCAGCAGAAGGATCTGCCACCGCGCCGGGCGGTCAAGCGAGAGATAGGCGCTGTACTCCAGGCCGATCCTCAACGGCCCTACCTGCTGAGGGTTGGCGAAAGGCCACTCCCGTAGCTGAGCGGCGGGACCCGTATAGGTCACTCCCGAGGCCATCCATCCGGTGCCGAGCAGGGAGATGACACCAACCGCGAAAGCCAGATAGATCAGATTCTCAAAGATCGCCCACCAAGTACGGACTGACCATGCTCGCAGTCTCGCCCACATCACAAATCACCTCCTTATCGTTTATCGATAAAAACGATAAACGATAAGGAGTGTTCGGTGAAGAGCCGATCTCTTGGCCTACCAGGCTGGTGGCGGCCGGCCGAGTCCGGGACGCCGGATAGGCGAGGAGATGTCAACGGCCAAGTGCGTGCGAGTCTGGCCACTCTCCGCGATCGGGCTACTCGGAGAGATCACAGATCACTCTCCGCGCAACGCGATTTCTCGGATTTCATATCCCGACTCACCCTGGCGCCGTTACTGGACACACAAAACCCCCGACCGGTTGACCGATCGGGGGTTGCGATAGCGAAAAGGACGAAATCCTATTCGCCATTAAGGGATAACCGAAAATGATTCAATCCCGGCAATCAGCTCAGGTGGTCGAAGTCTCCCGCCTTGATGCCGTGGACGAAGGACCGCCATCCGGCGGGGGTGAGGAGCAGGTTGGGGCCGCGCGGGTCCTTGCTGTCACGGACCGCGACGGCACCGGGCAGGTTGGCGGCGACCTCGACGCACTGGCCGCCGTTGTCTCCGGATCGCGACGACTTCCGCCACACGGCGGCACTCAGATCCATTTCCCCTCGCTTCCTACGGACGGCCTCCAAGGAGGTCAGACCAGACGATCGAACTCGCCGGACTTGATGCCGCCGACGAAAGACCGCCATCCGCCGGGGGTAAAGAGCAGCTTGGCGCCATCGGGGTCCTTACTGTCACGGACCGCCACCGCACCGGGCAGGTTGGCGGCGACCTCGACGCACTGAGCGCCGTCGTCTCCGGAGAGCGATGACTTCCGCCATACCGCGACACTCAGGTCCATTCCTGCCTCGCTTCCTCGATCATTTTTAGGGACATATGCTCAGGATAAGCCCATCCACGTATCGCTTCATAGCGATTCCATATTGAGGTTACGACGCTGGGGTCGGCCGAAACGTGTCCTTCCGCTGAAGAGCCTGCCTGAATCGCGTCCGGTTGCCCGTCCGGAAGTTTCGCGATCATGAAAGGACCTAGCACGCCGGAGAGGCAGAGCTGATCGACGAGTTGGATGGAGATGGAGGGGCGCTGGGTGATCTCCAGCAGGTAGGCGAGTTGTTCCTGCATTACCTTTGGGCCGCCGACATTACGGCGCAGCACGCTTTCGTCGATGAGGACCAGAAAAAGCGGTGGGTTGTCCCCTTCAAGGATTTTCTTCCGAAACATCCGGCCCTTAACCCGCTCCTCTATCTCCTCCGGGGTGATCCGAGGGGCATGCTTGAAGATCGCTCGGGCGTACGCCTCGGTCTGCAGGAGGCCGGGGACGAGCAGCGGATCCCACGAGCGCATGACGAGGGCGAACGGCTCGACCTCCTGTGCCCAGCTCATGAACCAGACCGGGCCGCCATAGCGGGCCACGATGTGTTCGCGCAGGTCCACGAAGTACGTGCTGCCGTTGGTGCCGAAGAGGGCGTCCAGGCGCTCGGCGTCGGACTTGGACGGGGTGCGGGTGGCGCTCTCCAGGCGGCTTATCTGGGTCTGGGTGCAGCCGAGGCGTCTGCCCACGGCGCTCTGGGAGAGCTGGGCGGCCTCGCGCAGGCGGCGCATCTCGGCGCCGAAGCGCGCGCGGGGAGAGCCCGGGTCCGGGGGGATCTCGTCGCTCATCGCATTCCTCCTGAAATAGAGAAAAACGGATTTTTAGTTATAGCGGCGATTCCAGGCCCTGGTATGAGGAAACCCTCACCCGACATTCCAGAGCATCCACCGGGGTGCCAATCCAGCCATGAATCCACCTGCCACGCGGGCAATCTAATCACACGTCTTCTCGGCCCGACAGGACGGAAAAGAAAGCATCCTCATACCTTTAAATCAGAGGCGAGAACGAGCGGTCAACGACCCCCTCCCGAAGGAGGGGGCTTGAGGCACAGCGATGCGCTTTGAAGCCCCGCGTTGACCAGCCCTAGCCGTCACGAACTGGAGATGTGATCCAGATGGCTACGTTTCATGTAGGTGAGCAGACCCACCGGCGGGTACTTCCTCAGCCTGCCGCTCTGGAATCCGTGGGAGCAGACACGCCCGAGGGTGGGCACGAAACGGCTCACGGACTCCCGGCGACGCCGGGCGCTGGCATGGAACCTGGGCGAGGGGAGATCGGTTCGGCCGCACCACCGGACCGGCGTCACCCCGAGGGCGCTTCGGTGTCCGAGGGAGCGAGCCGTGAGGTTCACTCGGCCGTGTTCGTCCTGGACAAGCACGGCCACCCGCTTACCCCCTGCCATCCCGCCCGTGCCCGCCGCCTGCTGACGGCCGGGCGAGCGGTGGTGGCCCGTCACACCCCGTTCGTCATCCGCCTCAAAGACCGGTCGGTGGCCGATTCCACCGTGGCAGGCGTGCAGGTCGGTATCGACCCCGGCTCCAAGCACACCGGCCTGGCCATGTTCACCGACCATGACGGGAGCCGGACAGGGAGGTACTCGATCCAGCTCGACCACCGAGGCGCGCTGATCCGCGACAGGCTCGCCTCACGGGCCGCGTACCGGCGAGGGAGACGCTCTCGGAACCTGCGCTACCGCGCCCCCCGGTTTCTCAACCGCACCAGACCGAAAGGAGGGCTCGCGCCGTCGCTGCGCCACCGCGTCGACACCACCGTGTCGCAGGTGGCGCGGCTGACCCGGTGGACGCCCGTGGCCGCCGTCCACGTGGAGAAGGTCTCCTTCGACACCCACGCCCTGTCTGCTGGGCGGCCGTTGGAAGGCGTGGAATACCAGCGGGGCACCCTCGCCGGGTACGAGGTGCGCGAATACCTGCTGGCCAAGTGGGGGCGGGCGTGCGCATACTGCGGCCAGCAGGACATGCCGTTGAATATCGATCACATCCACCCCCGCAGCCGGGGCGGCTCCGACCGGATCAGCAACCTCGCCCTGGCCTGTATCCGGTGTAACCAGGCCAAGAACGCCATCTCAGTGGAGGAGTTCCTCAAGGACAAGCCCGCCCTCCTGGCGAAGATCCTCAAGCAGGCGAAAGCACCGTTGCGCGACGCCGCCGCCGTCAACGCCACCCGCTGGGCACTGTGGCAGGCGCTGAAGACCACCGGCCTGCCCGTGGCAGGCGCCTCCGGCGGGCGCACCAAATGGAACCGCTCCCGCACCGGCGCCCCGAAGTCCCACACGTTGGACGCGCTGCACGTCGGCCACCTCGACGCCGTGACCACCTGGCCGTCCACCGTGCTCGTGGTCAAGGCGACCGGGCGCGGCAGCTACGCCCGTACCCGCACCGACCGCTACGGCTTCCCCCGGCTACGACTCCCCCGGATCAAGCAGGTCAAGGGGTTCGCCACCGGCGACCTGGTCCGCGCGACCGTCCCGACCGGCAAGAACACCGGAGTCCACACCGGGCGGGTCGCGGTCCGCACCACCGGCAGTTTCAACATCACCACCCGGCACGGCACCGTGCAGGGCATCGGCCACCGCCACGTCCGCCTGCTCCAACGAGCAGACGGCTACGGCTACACCACCCATCCGGAAGCGCGGCACCGTGCCGCGTCTCCTCCCTCGTCTGAAGGCGGGGGTCTCCCCGCTGGAGGTATCCGATGAACGATCAGAGCGGCGACCTTTCACACTTCGGCAATGCTCGCCGCCGGTATTCCGGGGGTAAAGGCGGGCCGGCGGCCGAACAGCGCGAGCAATTCATGCATTTGACCCAGCTTGGCTGGGATCTGCACGGTCTCGGGGTGTGCACCTCGCTGGTCCTTCCGGTGGCCGGGCAGCCGATTCTGGAGATTCGGACGACGACGGGCACGGCGCTGGTCAGGATCACGGTCGTCCGGCGCCACTGTGGCTGGGTGTTCGTCTGGCGGCCCTGGTGGGCGCGACTCTGGCAGCGCGGCGAATGGGTCTGGGCCGAAGCCGACAACGCGGCCGACATGATCGTGTCGGCGGTGACCGCTTGAGATCCGAACGGGAGGCATCGGGGGAAGAGGACCACCTCGGCCACCGTGGCAACGGAGCCTCGAAAACGCCGGGAGAAGAGACCGACCGCCCCGGACGCCGGGGTGACAGAGCTCCGAAAACGCCGGGGGAAGAGGACAACTGCCCCGGACATCACGCCGCGATGCCGTGGGCGGGTGGGCCGTACAGCGCGTGGCGGCAGGTCTTTCCCGGCCGGGTGGCATCCGTGCCGGAGGTGCGGGCCTGGGCGCGGGACCTGCTGGCCGGACGCGTCGCGGCCCCACTCCTTGACGACGTGCTGCTCCTGCTGAGCGAGCTGGCCACGAACGCGGTGGCCCACTCCGACTCCGGGCGTATCACGGACGGGCGCCTGACCGTCTACCTGGCCCGTACCACCACGATGGTCCACGTGGAGGTCACCGACGACGGCTCCGTCACGAGCGCGCCCGCCGTACGCGTACCGGAGGCCGACGACGACGGCGGGCGGGGGCTGTGGCTGGTGGACCTGCTCGCCGCCGAGTGGGGCTCCCACCACGACGGAGCGGGCAGATCGGTCTGGTTCCAGGTCATGGGTTAGGGCGGGGCGCGCTGACAGTGTCAGCGGAGTGATGGGGAATCACCGCCCGTTTCGGGAAGCGCGATTCTTGACTCGGTGGATGTGCTCCACTCCCTGTGCGATGACGGTCTTAGGAGGATCGGCCACCGATCCCAGGGGCATCGCCGCCATCAGCGCCCCGGCCGATGCCCATCAGTCGAGATCGACTTTCCGGGGAAGGTCTTGTTTCCGCGAGAACTCCACGTCGTCGTCCCAGTCAGGATCAGCGAGAAGGGACTTCCCGAAGTCCGGAGCATCGCCTTTGTCGATGACGACTGTCATATCTTCTCCGTGCCGGGGGACCACCTCAGGCTCCTCGTTCACCACACGCTGTACGACCTCGCTGAAGCGTTGTTCCGCCTCCTGAACCTGCTGTCCGCTCACACGTGTCCTCCTGTCTGGGCCCAAGGTAGCCCCAGCATGAGATCACGCGAGTGATCTCGACCACGGAGGAATGACCCCCCGCGCTCGGACGGACAGCCCTCCGGTTCCAGGGGACGGCCCTCTGGTCCCGGAGGGGAGCGGTCCGATCAAGCCGTCAGTTGTCCCAGGCCGCGTTCTTCAGGATGGTGGCCAGGCCGGGGGTGGCCCACTGGTCGACGATCAGGATCTTCGACTTGGGCAGGTACCACTCGCGCTGGTTGAACGTCGACTTCTGCTCGCCGCCGGTGTACGTCACGCACCGGCCGGGCCAGACCCGGTAGTGCGCCTTGTGCGCCACCCCGATGTTCCGGTAGCCGACCGCGATCGCCTTGCCGAGGACCTGGCCGTACCTGGGGTTGGTCGCGCAGGGCACCACGTCGGACGCCGGGTAGAACGGCCCCTGGTCGGGGTTGTAGCGACCGAAGCCCTCGGCACCGGTCTTGAAGGCCTTCGGACCCATGATCCAGAAGCTGTCGCATTTGGGCTGGAAGTAGCCGCCGTTGGGCCGCGCGCAGGCACCGGTCACCACCCGGACCTGGTCCGCGGTCCCGTACACCCGCCAGGAGTTCGGGATCTCCAGCGTCAGACCGCCGCGCAGCCGGAGCAGCGCGGTGGAGGAGCTCGCGGACGCGGGAAGCTGGGCCGCCAGCACGGCGGCTCCGGCGACAGCGGTCACCGCGATCGTTCTTTTCATCATGGCGGCGATGCTAGTGAGGACGGCTTGCCGTTTGCATGCATTCCTCTTGCGAAAAGGGCATATATCGCTACTTGAGATGTCGAACCGGGACGTGCCGGCGATCCCCGAAGTCGGTTTTAAGAGGTACCCAAGTGGCCGGGGTCACGATGGCCGCATGAACCTCCTGAAAAGCCTGATCAGGGCCGTCGCGGGGGCGGCCCTCGTGGTTCCGCTGCTCGCCCCCGTCACCCCCGCCTCGGCCTCGACCATGGACGCGGCCCCGTACGTCCGGATCACCCTGAACGCGATCATCCCGTGGCGGACGCTGGGGAACAACGGTGACGAGATCTTCGTCAAGATCTCCGGCCCCGGGCTGATACCGCTCACGACCATGACCTACCGGGTCTGGCCGCCCAGCAATGCGGTCCTGCCGGTCAACTCGGGCTACTGCTACAGCTTCGAGAACGCCCCATGCCCGCCGGGCAGCGACGACAGCCGCTCCTGGACGGTCGGCACCGCGAGTAAGCCCGTCTTCCTCGCCAACGGCGGCCTGGCGACCATCAACATCCGGGACAACGACGTCATATTCGCCGATGACGACGTCTTCCTCCAGTCCTTCCACCTCAACCCGCTGACCCAGGAGAGCCGCTACACCCTGAGGCCGAACGCCGGCCGGACCGACACCTCCGACTACCAGGTCAACATCACGCTGACGCCCAGCATGACCCCCTTCTGACCTTCCCCCTGAGGGGTCGGCAGGCGGGTAAACGGGCATCAAGTGTCACGGAGTACCGCGTACGGCTTCCCGTGCCACCGGTAAGATCATCGAGAGAGGAGCCGGGCGTGTTCAGCACTCCGAGCAACCCCGAGTCCGTCTTCACCTACGGCGCCCCCGCCCTGAAGTTCGGCTCCGGTGCCTCGGCCGAGATCGGCTTCGATCTCGGGCAGTACGGCGCCCGGCACGTCCTCGTCATCACCGACCCCGGGGTGGCCGCCACCGGCGCGCCGCGACGGATCGCCGAGCAGCTCTCCGGGTTCGGCATCCAGGCGAGCGTGTACGAGGGCGTACGCGTCGAGCCGACGGACGAGAGCCTGCTGGCGGCGGTCGAGCACGCCCGCGCCGGTGGGCCGTGGGACGCCTTCGTCGCCGTCGGGGGCGGCTCCAGCATCGACACCGCCAAGGCGGTCAACCTGCTCACCACCAACCCGGGTGAGCTGATGGACTACGTCAACGCGCCGGTGGGCGGCGGCCTGGCCCCGTCCCGGCCGCTCAAGCCGCTGGTCGCGGTGCCCACGACCACGGGCACCGGTTCGGAGAGCACCACGATCTGCGTGCTCGACGTGCTCGACCTGAAGGTGAAGACCGGGATCAGCCATGCCCGGCTCCGCCCGGTGCTGGCCGTCGTCGACCCCGACCTGACGATGAGCCAGCCCGCCGGGGTCACCGCGGCCGCCGGGATGGACATCCTCTGCCACGCCCTGGAGAGCTACACCGCCCGGCCGTACACCTCCTACGAGCGCAGGCGCCCCGAGGAGCGGGTGCCCTACTGCGGCTCGAACCCGGTGGCCGACATGTGGTCCGAGCGCGCCATCGCGCTGCTCGCGCGGTCCTTCCGCACCGCCGTACGCGACGGGGACGACGCGGAGGCCAGGGGGCGGATGGCGCTGGCGGCGACGTTCGCCGGGCTGGGGTTCGGCAACGCGGGCGTGCACATCCCGCACGCCAACGCCTACCCGATCGCCGGGCGGGTCAGGGGCTTCCACCCCGAGGGCTACCCGGCGGGCGAGCCGATGGTGCCGCACGGCATGGCCGTCGCGCTGACCGCTCCCGAGGCGTTCAGGTTCACCTTCGAGGCGCTGCCGGAGCGGCACCTGCGCGTGGCCGAGCTGCTCGACCCGTCCGCCGCCAGGCCCGACGACCTCTCCGAGTACCTGCCCGGCGTGCTGACCAGGCTGATGCGCGACATCGGCCTCCCCGACGGGATCGGTGGCGTCGGCTACACCGAGGCGGACGTCCCCGCGCTCGCCGAAGGCGCGATGAGGCAGCAGCGCCTGCTCGGCACCGCTCCCCGGCCGGTCGCCGAGGACGACCTCACCAAGATCCTGACCCGCTCCATCGCGCTCTGGTGACGGGGAATCCGCTCCGCCGACGCTCAGCGAATGGTGAAGGTGCGGTCCAGGCCGGTGATCCGGAGCAGGGCCGCCGTCTGGTGGCGAGGCGCGGACAGCTCGAAGGTGACTCCGAGTGATCTGGCGCGGCGCTGGATGCCGACCAGTACGGCCAGCCCCGAGGTGTCGAAGAACGACACCCCGGACAGGTCGAGGATGAGCGGGTTCGCTCCGCGCCGCAACGCGCGGAGCAGTCGCTCGCGCAGTGCCGCGCTGGTGAAGACGTCGATCTCGCCGTGCAGATGAATGACGGTGGCGGCGGGGCCGGCGGCCTGGGGACCCACTCCGTGAGAAGTCTGAGTTTGCAGGACGGTCATGATGTCTCCTCTCGGAGGGCATCCGGGCCCTGGTGACCGGCGATCTGTCCCCCCTCGTCCTCCCAGACGGCCTGGCTGTCATCCCGGGCGATCGAGCTGACGTCCGAGGAGGCCGCGGCGGTGAGGATGTCGATCGGGCGGGTGGCGCCCGCGCACCTGGTGGCCAGAATGAGCGCGTGCGCGGCCGTGTCGCTCTCGGTGCCGGGTGGAATGACCAGCAGGTTGACGGGTTCCATGGCCTCGCAGATCAGAGTGACCACGTGCGGGTTCATGTTGCGGAACCAGCCCACCTTGACCTGGCGGCCGGGGGCCACGACACGGTGCGGGATGTCGTCCCAGGACCCCAGGGGCAGACCCACCCGCCCGACGGGCCGGTCCAGCCGCCGGTCGACGGCGGCGATGAGGTCCGGCAGTTCCACCGCCGCGTCCTGTGAGTAAGGCCACCAGGCCCCGTCCACGGCGCCCCTGCGGCCGAGGGTGGGATCCAGGCTGAGGCGTGCCTCAGGAGTGGTGTCGGTGAGCGGTGTGCTGTGGGAAAGAAGCTCCGGCGTCATGATCGCCCGGCCCGTCTCGGTCCGTACGGGGACCGAAGTTGCCTATCGCCTTGGGCGACGTCGACCTGAATGTCAACGCACGAAATGTCCTTGGTACCCCCAACTCTACGCCTGTTTTCCGCTCCGCGAGGGGGTCGAGGCTGGGGCCTGGACAGTGATTCGTTCCGGCGGAGTCTGCCCCGACGGAGCCTGACGTCGTCATCGCCTCCCTCGCCGTACCAACGTCCGCCGCCGCCGAACCGTCCCCGCCGGGATCCACCGAGCGGGTGGAGGTCTTCTCCCCCGACGGCACGATCCAGCAGGTCGAGATCCCGCGGCGGCAGGTGCCTCCCGCCCAGCGCTTCGACCTGGTCTTCGTGGGCGTCGGTCTCGACGCGATGACCAAGGCGATCCTCGCCAAGACCGGATGACGATCCGGCCCTGAACGCACGAGATCGCCGAGAGACGCCCGCTCCCGTGGAGCGTCTTTCGGCGGTCGCGGTCCTGCCGCGCCCCGCTCGGGGCGCGGCAGGACCGTCCGGTTCAGTGCTTGCTGACCGTCCAGGTGATCGACTGGGTCAGGACCTCCGCCTTGTAGGCGGGGTTCCGCACGAAGTCGGTGGAGTCACCGACCTGCACCGAGTAGGCGCAGTCGCCCTTCTTGGCCTTCAGGTCCTTGCGCCCGCACCACGGCGCCTCGGGCTTCCCGTGGCCCTTGGGCTTCTTGGTCAGGGCCACCGCCGAGGTCCTGCCCGCCCACTCGGTGATCTCGTGGCCGTTGATGAACCAGCGGGTGGACACGGTCGGCAGCCCCACCGGGGTGACCGTCAGGGTGCTGTCCGGCTTGACCTTGCCGCTCGGGGTGGAGTCGTCGATCAGGCCGGTCGTGCCGACGAAGGTGCGGACCATCTCCTCGCGGCCGACCAGGTTGAACTCCCGGTACAGGGTGCGCATCAGCGAGTTGTCGCTGGGCCGGTAGATGCCGAGGTTGTAGTAGGCACCGCCCTCGAAGGTGTCGATCACGCCGCCGTCGGGGGTCTGGGCGCCCAGCCAGTACCACCACTTGGTCCGCTGGGCGGTCTGCTGCCCGGCGTTGTGGATCGAGACGTTCTTCTCGACCGGCTCGTCGTCGGTGTAGGTGCTGCCGTCGTCCGGGTAGGCCCAGTAGGGGTACTCGTCGGCCAGGTCTCCGATGGAGTGGCCGAACTCGTGCGGCAGGATCTCCGGGCCGCTCCGGTGGCTTCCGGAGAAGGTGACCAGGTTCTCCTCGATGTAGCCGGCACCGCCGTAGGTGGGGCTGTTGATCACGACGGCGATCTGGTCGAAGGCGGGGGCCAGCGCGGCGTAGGACTCGGCGGTGGGAACGTCCACGCAGACCAGGCGCTCCAGGTCCTCGCACCAGTACTCACCGCCCAGCGCGGTGTCCTTCTGCACCCCTCTGACCGGGTCGTTGTCGACGCCGGACTCGCCTGAGACGACGTTCACCTGCCAGACGTTGAACAGCTTTCGGTAGCTCTTGAACGGCTCGCGCTGGATGAGGATGTTCCAGCTGTTGGCCACCTGGGCGGCGTAGGCGGCCTGCTCGGCCTCGGTGAAACCGTCGCCGAGATAGACCAGGTCGATGCGTTTGTCACTGGGGCCGTTGACCTCGATCGGCGTCACCGTGGCGGACGGCGCGGCCAGGCCCCTCGCCTTGCCGCTCTCCACCGGAACCTCGGTGTAGCCCTGGGGGGCGTTCTCGCCGAAGACCTCGACCTTTCGCGTCTGACCTGGATCCTCGGCGTGAGCCGGGCCGGTCGACAGACACGCCATGACCATGAGCGTGGCGACCACCACGGACGATCTGCGCACGGGTTCTCCTTGCTTGGGGAATGTCGCAGATTGTCACCGGTGTCGGATAACGGGGTGATCACGCGAGAGTGTCGAGCTTGCCGCCCCGTTCGCGCCCGCCGGGGAGCCGCAGGTCAAGGCCGCCCATAACCGACGGGTTATGGGCAGTTGAGATGGAGTGATGGGATCACCTGCGGACCATCGTGACGAGCCGGTCCAGCACGGCCCCGCCCGAGGCGCTCAACCCGTCGTGGGCGTACTCGTTGGTGATCCAGGAGGACAGGTCGCGCACCGCGCCCGCCGTGCGGAGGGAGCTGTCGCGGTCCACGTACAGGTCGTCGTGGTAGATCACCGCCGCCACCGGGACGGTGTTGCCGCTCAGCCGGTCCAGGTCGTAGAGGCGCGGCCAGGACTCGCAGGCGGCCAGCACCTCGGCACAGGCCCGCAACGGGACCAGCGCCGGGTCCTCGTCGAAGAACCACGGGAAGATCATCTCACCGAAGAACCGGACGGGCCCGCCCTGCTCCACATCGAACTCGGGGAACTCGCCCAGCGCCCGGTGCGCGGCCCAGCCGGAGGCCTCACCCTGGCAGTAGGACGCCTCGTGCAGCACCGCGTACAGCGGGTGCTCGGCGTAGGAGACCGTCGCGTCCACCCGGCGCAGGAAGACGTCGGACAGCTCCTTCTCACCGGCGAACGCCTCCTCCAGCAGATGGTGCAGCGTGTCGAACCTGCCCTCCGTGCCGAACGTGATCCCGAGGGTCTGGAAGCGCCGCGGGGTCAGCCGCTCCCCGCCGGGCAGGAACACCTCCTGCCGGTGCAGGTGGTCGACCACCTGACGGGCGATCGCCAGGTCACCGGGATAGCGGGCGAAGAACCGCTCGTTGTGCGCCAGGACGCGGGGGTAGGCCGCCCGGTACACATCCTCGGGCCGGCCGGTCAGCGGCGGCAACCCACCCGCGATCATGACTTCGCGCAGCCCCTCGGGTGCCAGCGACAGGTAGGTCAGCGCGCAGAACCCGCCGAAGCTCTGCCCCAGCAGGCTCCACGGCCGGTCCCCCGCAAGGTGCGCGCGGAGCAGTTCGGCGTCCCTGACGATCGAGTCGGCCCGGAAATGGCGCAGGTAGGCGGCGGGGTCGTCGAGGCCGGCCAGGGTCTGCCGGTTGGCGGGAGTGCTGCGCCCGGTGCCGCGCTGGTCCAGCAGCAGCACCCGGTACTCCCGGGTGGCCCGGTGCAGCCACCCGACCGGCGAGCGGGGGGCGCTGTGGCCGGGGCCGCCCTCCAGGTACAGCAGCCACGGCAGGCCGTCCCCCTGCCGCCCCGCCGCGACCACCTCCCGCGCGAACACCTCGATCGTCGCACCGTCCGGGCTGGAGTGGTCAAGCGGGACGGTGATCGTGTGATCGGTGAAGACGAGGTCGGAACGACGGTAGGTCACTGGCATAGGGTTTCCTTCGAAAGTCGGGATCACCGTTAACTGTGCGCCAAACCGAGGAGCCTCGTCTTATCCCAGAGACATATAAATCCAGCGTTATGCCGCACTATATTTGGCCCATGCAGCTGGAGCTACGGCACCTTCGAGCGTTATGCACCATCGCCGGCGCGGGGAGCCTCAGCAAGGCGGCGGCCTCCCTGGGCGTCTCCCAGCCCGCCCTGACCGCCCAGCTGCACCGGATCGAGTCCACGCTCGGCGGCCAGGTCTTCCGGCGCAGCCGGTTGGGCGTGACACCGACCCCGTTCGGCCAGTTCGTGCTCACCCGGGCCAGGTCCGCGCTGCACACCGTGGACGAGCTGATGACAGGCGCCCTGCCGCCCAGCGGCCAGACGAGCGTCGCCCGCATCGGCGGCTACGCCAACCCCCTGTTCAGTGGCCTGCTGCGGCGGCTGTTCGAGGTCCCGGGAGCCTCGATCACCGTGCACACCGAGCACTCGCCCCGCCTGCTGCTGGATCTGCTGGCCTCCCGGCGGCTGGACGCCGCGACCCTCATCGACTATCCCGGCCACGAGCTGGTCATCCCGCCCTCGGTGGGCGTGCGTCCCATCGCCGTGGAACCCGTCTTCGTGGCGATGGCCGAGGCCCATCCCCTCGCGGTGCTGGAGGAGGTGCCGCTGGCGGAGCTGGCGGACGACGACTGGGTGCTCTCGCCACCGGACGGCGCCGGATGGCCGGAGTGTTTCGTGACCACCTGCCAGAACGAGGGCTTCGTCCCGAAGATGCCGTACATCATGATCGAGCCGATGATGATCCGTAATCTCATCGCCGAGAAGCACGCGATCTCGCCCTGCCAGGCCAGTTTCCCCTCGGGGCAGGGGCTGGTGGTCCGCCCGCTCGCCGGATCACCGCTGTGGATCAGGCACCTGGCGGCCTGGCGCCGCGACGGCGCCCTCGCCCACCGGGCCGAGGAGCTGACGCGCCTCGCCACCGAGGCCCACCGCGAATCCCTCGAAAGCCAGCCGCACTACACCGCCTGGCGCGCCCGCCACCCGGCGGACCTCCGGCCGTGACGGGGGCACGGGCGCGCCCATCCGGACGTCAGCCGCGCTCGTAGGGGATCTTCTCGCCCGCCTCGATCGCGACCGGCAGCCGGTTCTCCGCCGGCGGCAGCGGGCAGGTGGCGAAGTCGGTGTAGGCGCACGGCAGGTTCGTGGCCCGGTTGAAGTCCACGGTCACCTGGTTGTCGGCGTCGGGCACCCCCAGTTGCAGGACGCGGTTCGCGGCGTAGGTGGTCACGCCGGAGGTCGCGTCGGTGAACAGGGCGATCAGGCTGCCCGGCGCGTGGCCGTTGAACACCGTCAGGCTCAGTGTCCGCCCGTCGAGCTCGAACTCGACCCGCCCTGGCGCGTCGTAGACGTGCCGCAGCCCTTCCACCGCGGCCCCGACGTCCGTCGGCCGGGGCTCGTCGAACGGCAGGTAGCGGCCGGTGACCAGCCATCGCGGGTCCGGCGGGAAGACCGGGGTGCCGGCGAACGCGACCCGCGGCGGGTGGTCCGGGTGTCTCGGCCTGACGATGTCATGCCCGCCCCGCCTGGCCACCTCGATCACCGCGTCACCCCAGGCGGTGTTGATCCCGCCGCGTTCGGGGATGGGGCCGAACACGTACCGGCCACGCACCGGCGTGCCGTCCACGACCAGTTCCTCCTCGTCGCCGAGGGTCACCACGACGCCCTCGCCGCCGGTCGACCACTCCCCCGGGGCGTCCGGCAGGCGCTGCGGTTCGGACGTCAGCCAGTGCAGGTTCGTGACGGCGAGGAATCCGTGGGGATCGGCCAGCACCGCCTCGTGCCGGTGGTGCCAGTCCTGCCATTCCTGGACGTACGTGGCCACGTCGATCACTTTGGCTGCCATGGCTGCTCCCTGAATGTCATGGAATCTTTCATATTATCCCTACCGTTTATATCGGTTTATGTCCAGTGCCGGTCTCCGGGCCACCCGCCCGAACGCCGTGGAGCGGCTCGACGATGTTTTCTTTCATTGTCATTGATTTGAAAGTAAGTTTCTGCCAATGTCACGCTCGGCGCCTTCTTCTTCAGCCTCCGGAGGTCCGCATGAGCGCACCCACCCGACGTTCCGTCCTGAACGGTCTGGCCCTGGCCTCGGCCGCGACGATCCTCCCCCTGTCGGCCCTCACCTCGATGCCCGCCTTCGCCGCCGAAACCCCCGACGACAGCACCACCGATAGTGTCCCGCCGCTGCGGCAGATGCGCGGGATGTGGATCGCCTCGGTGCTCAACATCAACTGGCCGTCGAAACCCGGCCTGACCGTCGAGGCGCAGCAGGCCGAGTACCTGGCCTGGCTGGACCTCGCGCGGGCCCATCGGCTCAACTCGGTCTTCGTCCAGATCCGGCCGACCGCCGACGCCTTCTGGCCCTCGCCGCACGAACCGTGGTCGGAGTACCTGACCGGCGTTCAGGGGCAGGACCCGGGCTACGACCCGCTGGCCTTCCTGGTCGAGGAGACGCACCGGCGCGGCCTGGCCTTCCACGCCTGGTTCAACCCGTACCGCGTGTCGATGCAGCCGGACCCGGCCAAACTGCACCCCGAGCACCCGGGCCGCAAAAACCCGGACTGGATCGTCTCCTACGGCGGCAAGCTGTACTACAATCCGGGCATCCCGGCGGTGCGGGCGTTCGTCCAGGACGCGATGATGGACGCGGTCACCGGATACGAGATCGACGGCCTGCACTTCGACGACTACTTCTACCCGGTCAACACCACGGCCTTCGACGACGCCGCGGCCTACGCGCGCTACGGCGCGGGCTTCCCCGATCTCGCCTCCTGGCGGCGCGACAACGTGGACCTGCTCGTCCGGGAGATGCAGCAGCGGGTCCGGCAGGCCAAGCCGGAGGTCGCCTGGGGCATCAGCCCCTCGGGCATCTGGCGGAACAGCTCCACCGACCCCCTCGGCTCGGACACCGCCGGCAGCCAGTCGTACGACAACCTGCACGCCGACACGCGGGGCTGGGTCAGGAAGGGCTGGCTGGACTACATCGCACCGCAGATCTACTGGTACATCGGCCAGTCGAACGCCGACTACGCCAAGTTGATCCCCTGGTGGTCCGGCGTGGCGGCGGGCACCGACGTCCAGCTCTGGATCGGCCAGGCCGCCTACAAGGCCGGTGCCGCCGGGCAGCCCGCCCAGTGGTTCCAGCCGGACGAGCTCTCCCGGCACCTCACCCTCAACCTGGACAACCCCCAGGTCGGCGGCGATATCTGGTACAACTCCGGCGATGTGCGTGAGGACCGGCTGGGCAGCGTCAGCACCGCCGTGACCGACCACTACACCCGCCCGGCCCTCGCCCCGCTGCTGCCGCGCCTCGCGGGCGGCCGGCCACCTCGCCGCCCGGTCCTGGCCGCCGCCCACAAGGTGGCCGGGGGCGCCGAGTTGCACATCGTCGCCCCCGGCAGGGACATCCCGTTCCAGTTCGCGGTCTTCCGGTTCGACCGGCAGGCCGGTCCCGGCGACTTCGCCGACGCCCGCAACCTGGTCGCGGTCATCCCCGCGGGCCGCGACGTGCGCTGGGTGGACCCCGAGGGAGCACGAGGCGCGAACTACCACGTGACGGCCGTGGACCGGGCGAACCGCCAGAGCGAGCCCAGCCCCGGCCGCCGGGTCCGCTGACCCGGGTCAGCGAGGATTCACACAGAGAAAAGCCCGGATCGGCGATGCCGATCCGGGCTTTCCCGCAGGTGCGCCGCCAGGGACTCGAACCCCGGACCCGCTGATTAAGAGTCAGCTGCTCTAACCAACTGAGCTAGCGGCGCTTGAAGCCCTTGAAGGATAGCGCACATCGGGCAGGGCTTCGAAATCCGCGACGATCAGCGGCTAAGCTAGAACAACATTCGGTCCTGTACTGGGAGCACACATGTGGTTCGCCTCGCCCGCCGACGCCAGCGAGCGGCTCAGCGCCGTCGACTACCTATCCGACGACTCCATCGCGACCTCGGTCTTCCTGGCGGGAGCACTCGGCAAACCACTCCTCGCCGAGGGACCGGCCGGCGTGGGCAAGACCCAGCTCGCCAAGGCCGTGGCGGCGGCGACCGGGGCGGAACTGGTCAGGTTGCAGTGCTACGAGGGGCTGGACGAGGCCAGGGCGCTGTACGAGTGGAACTACAAGAAGCAGCTGCTGCGCATCCAGGCCGGGCAGGACGAGAGCTGGGACGCCACCCACGACGACATCTTCACCGAGGAGTTCCTGCTGGAGCGGCCGCTGCTCGCGGCGATCCGGTCCCGGACGCCCACGGTCCTGCTGATCGACGAGACCGACAAGGCGGACGTCGAGGTGGAGGGGCTGCTGCTGGAGATCCTGTCCGACTACCAGGTCACCATCCCCGAACTCGGCACGATCACCGCCGTGCGCAGGCCGTACGTGGTACTGACCTCCAACGCGACCCGCGAGCTCTCCGAGGCGCTGAAGCGGCGCTGCCTCTACCTGCACCTGGAGTACCCGACGCCGGAGCGCGAGCGTGACATCGTGCTGGCCCAGGTGCCCACGATCACGGCCGCCCTGGCCGAGCAACTCGCCCGTACGGTGGCCACCATGCGCGCCCTGGAACTGAAGAAGGCACCCTCGATCGCCGAGACGATCGACTGGGCCAACACCCTGATCGCGCTGGGCAGGACCGAGCTGGACGAGGCGGCGATCGGGGCCACCCTCGGCGTCGTGCTCAAGCACGCCTCCGACCAGACCCGGGCACGCAAGGAGCTCGCGCTGTGACCGGCGTGGAGCGCTCGGCCCACAAGGCGGGAGGCGGAAGGTGAGCCTGCTCGACCGGCACGTGGGGTTCGTGCACGCGCTACGCGAGGCGGGACTGCCGGTGTCGCTGGCCGAGGGGCTGGACGCGGCCAGGGCACTGGAGGTGATCGACCTGACCGAGCGGGAGTCGCTGCGGGCCGCGTACGCCGCGACGCTGGTCAAGCGGCCCTCGCACCGGCCGGGCTTCGACACGCTGTTCGACCTGTGGTTCCCCGCCTCCACGACCGGCCTGCGGCCCTCGCACGAGGCCGAACTCGACCTGGAGACCGCCGAGCTCCCCGAGCTGCGCGACCGGCTGGCCGGGCTGTTGCTGGGCGCCGAGGGGATGAACGAGTTCGCACGGGCCATGGTGGAGCGCTTCGGCCGCCAGGCGGCGAGTCCCGGCAGGCAGAACTGGTTCTCCTACTCGGTGATGCGGGCGCTCTCCCCCGAGACGCTCATGGCGCGCCTGCTCGCCGAGGTCCTCGCCGGCCAGGAGCGCGGCGGGCTGGCCGAGAAGGTCGCCCGGCAGCGGATCGGCGAGAACACCAGGCGCTTCGAGGACGCCGTCTCCCGCGACGTGCGCCGCCGGATCGCCGAGGACTCCGGAATCGAGCGGATCGCCCGATCCTCGGTACGCCCGCCGCTGGAGCAGCTCGACTTCCTGCGGATCACCAAGGCCGACCTGGCCAGGCTCCGCAGGGAGGTCCACCCGCTCGCCCGGCGCCTCGCCGCCAGGCTGACCGTCAAGCACCGGCTCGGCCACCGCGGCCGCCTCGACTTCCGCAGGACCGTACGGGCCTCGCTGTCCAGCGGCGGGGTGCCGCTGACCACCTTCAACAGGCCGCGCCGCCCGCACAAGCCCGAACTGGTCGTGCTCTGCGACACCAGCGACTCGGTCGCCGCCTTCGCCCACTTCACCCTGCTGCTGACCTACGCGCTGCGCGAACAGTTCACCAAGGTCCGCGCGTTCGGGTTCGTGGACACCGTGGACGAGATCACCCGGTTCTTCGTGCCCGGCGCCGACGTGGCGGAGGCGATGACCCGGCTGGCGCGGGAGGCCGACATGGTGCGGTTCGGCCGGACCAACTACGGCCACGCGCTGGAGAGGTTCGCCGAGCGGTACGGCGACGCCATCGGGCCGAAGACGTCGCTGCTGATCCTGGGCGACGCCCGGTCCAACTACCAGCCGCCCGCGCTGGAGACGCTGAAGCGGCTGACCGGGGAGGCCCGGCACAGCTACTGGCTCAATCCGGAGCCGACCGCCCAGTGGGACACCGGCGACTCGGTGGCGACGGCGTACGGGGGGATCGTGCCCATGTACGAGTGCCGGAACGTCGCGCAGCTGGCGGCCTTCATCGAGGAACTCGCCTGATCAGCTCATCCGGCGCAGCACCCGGGCCGCGGTCCTGGCGAGCACCTCCACCTGGGCGTCGTCGAAGTCCGCCCGCGGACCGTCCTTGATCCAGCGCGCGACCAGGCGGGGCTTGAGGAGGGTGAGCCCCTCCGCGGTGACCGACCGCCTGAGCTGCCCGCCGTGCACGGCGAGCAACGGCTCGATGGTGACGGGGATGCCCGACTCGCGGGAGAGCACCTCGGCCAGTGACTCGGAGACCTCGACGAGCGCCTTCGCCGTTTTCGTGCCGTACTTCTCGCCGAGGAACAGCCGGTCACCGTACCGGGCGATCTCGGTCTCCGGGTGCCACGCCTCGTTGTCGACCACCCAGACGCCGCCGGGACCGATGACGAGGTGGTCGATCGAGGCCTTGCCCGGGATGGCCCGGCCGTCGAGGATGTGGTAGCCGGCCCTGCGCAGCCTGCGGCGGAGCAGCCTGCCGGTGATGGTCTCGCCCCTGCGCCTGCCGCGCCAGACGGCGGTGGCGTCGTACTCGCGCCAGGTCCAGAACGCGTCCGCGGCACCGACGAGCAGCCCACACAGCAGCCCGAGGATCGGCGCGGACAGGTCGAACCGGTAGGCCAGCGCGACGCCCACCACCAGGCCGACCGCCGCCTTGACCCCGCGCATCCTCCTGCGGTGGACGACCTCCTTGAGCCAGAACTGCTCGTACATGACCTGGGGTGACAGGCCGTGAACCTGGTCGACTGGCGTCACGTAGATAGATCCGCCGGGCATGACGAACCCCCATGGCTCGATGCGATCGTGAAGGAAGTGTGGGGGACCTGCCACACTGAAGATCCTTGGACTATGAAATACCCAATTGGGGGCTCCAGCTATCGCGTAAACGCGAAGGTGACGCAAGTAACACGTCTCCGACAATCGGCCGCCTGTTTGACCAACCAGTCGGTACGCTTTCCCTCACCACACCATGGGGGACACGTATGACTCAGGACCAGGAGCCGGTACGGCAGCGCCTGCTCGGCGAGGCCACCCGCCTCTTCGCCGAGCGGGGCTTCGAGGGCACGTCGGTGCAGGGGATCGTCTCGGCGGCCGGTGTCACCAAGGGCGCCATGTACCACTACTTCGACTCCAAGGACGACCTGCTCCGCGAGATCTACGGCCGGGTGCTGCGCATGCAGATGGAGCGGCTGACCCACTTCGCCGAGAGCTCGGGGCCGGTGGCCGAGCGCCTGCACACCGCCGCCGCGGACGTCGTGGCGACCACCGTGGAGAACCTGGACGACTCCAAGATCTTCTTCCGGTCGATGCACCTGCTCGCGCCCGACATCCGCAAGGTCGTCCGCGCCGAGCGGCGCCGCTACCACGAGCGCTTCCGCGACCTGGTCATCGAGGGACAGCAGGAGGGCACCTTCAGGAAGGACGTGCCCGCCGACATCGTCGTCGACTTCTTCTTCGGCTCCGTGCACCACCTGGGCACCTGGTACAGCCCGGAGGGCCCGCTCTCGGGTGCGGAGCTGGGGGCGCACTTCGCCGACCTGCTCCTCACCTCGCTCCGCCCGGAGCCGACGCTCCCCTTTACGAAGTAAGTCCCCTACCCGGCGCACGGGGCAAGCCCCGCTCCCCGCTCGCGTGCCGGATGACACAGACCCGCGAGCGGGAGCGGAGCGGCGGGATCAGGCGGGCGCGGGCAGGTCCGCGAGAGCCGCCACCGCCTCCCGGTGCGCGCCGGGGGTGCCGAGTGCGATCTCGGTCGCCTTGGCGCGCTTGAGATACAGGTGCACCGGGTGCTCCCAGGTCATCCCGATCCCGCCGTGCAGCTGGACGCTCTCCTCGGCGACGTGCAGCGCCACCTCGGAACACCACGACTTGGCCACCGCCGCGGCCAGCTCACGGCTCTGGACCGTCTCCGCGTCACCGAAGCCGACCTGGTCCCCGGCCAGCAGGTCGGCCGCGTTCCTGGCCGCCGCGCGGGCGCGCACCACGTCCAGCCAGAGATCGGCCATCCGGTGCTTGATCGCCTGGAAGGACCCCACCGGGCGGGCGAACTGGTGACGCTCCTTGATGTAGGCGAGCGTCGTGCCCAGGCACCACTCGGCGACGCCCAGCTGCTCGGAGGCGAGCAGCCCCGCGCCGAAGCTCAGCACCCTTCGCACGTCGAGCCTGCCGAGCGCCGACGCGGGGGTGTCCGAGAAGGTGACGGTGGCGATCGGCCGGGTCAGGTCCAGCGAGGGCGGCACCTCGATCCGGACGTTCTCCGCCTCCACCTGGTAGAGCGCCGTTCCGACGGGCACCAGCAGCACGTCCGCCACGTCCGCGCCGGCCACCGCCCTGATCTCCCCGTTCAGCAGCCCCTTGTCGGTGACGGTGACGGTCTCCGGCAACGGCCGGTACGGAGACGCCGCCAGCGACACCGCCAGCGCCGCCGTCGTCTCGCCCGAGGCGAGCTCCTGGATCAGGTCCTCCTCGCCGACCTGCAGCAGGGCCTTCGTGGCGAGCACCGAGCTGGTGAAGAACGGCAGCGGCGCCACCGCCCGTCCCAGCTCCTCCAGCACCACCGCGACCTCGCGCGCCGACGCCCCCGCCCCGCCGTGGTCCTCCGGCACCAGCAGGCCCGCCACCCCGATCTCCCGCGACAGCGTCTTCCACAGGTCCATGTCGTACGGCGTCTCGGACTCGACCCGCTTCAGCACGGCGTCGGCCGGGCAGCGGTCCGCGAGGAGGCCTCGTACGGAGGCGCGGAGCTCCTCCTCGACCTCGGTGTAGAGCAGTGTCACCGGTCGCTCACCACTTTCGCGTCGTACGTCATCGGGGCAGGTCCTTCCAGGGCACGTCCTTGTCGACGCGGGGTTCCGAGGGCAGGCCGAGCACGCGCTCGGCGACGATGTTGCGCAGGATCTCCGAGGTGCCGCCCTCGATGGAGTTCCCCTTGGCGCGCAGGTAGCGGTACCCGGAACCCCGGCCGACGAAGTCGACGCCCTCGGAGCGGCGGAAGGTCCAGTCGTCGTAGGCCAGGCCCTCCTCGCCGCGCAGCTCGACGTCCAGCCCGGACAGGGCCTGGTTGAGCGAGGCGAAGGCGAGCTTCATACCGGAACCCTCGGGGCCCGGCTGCCCGGCGGACAGCTGCTCGCGCAGCCGCGTCCCGGCCAGGCGGGTCACCTCCGCCTCCACCCACAGGCGCAGCAGCCGCTGGTGGAGGTCGTGGGTGCGCGCCTCGGGCCGGGAACGCCAGACCTCCGAGAGCAGGCCGACCATGCCGCCGCCCCGCTTGACCGGCGTGCCACCGATGGCGACCCGCTCGTTCATGAGCGTGGTCTGCGCGACCCGCCAGCCGTCGCCGATCTCTCCCAGCCGCAGGTCGTCGCCGAGCCGCACCCCGGTGAGGAAGACCTCGTTGAACTCGGCCTCGCCGGTGATCTGCCGCAGCGGCCTGACCTCGACCCCGGGGGCGTGCATGTCGCACACGAAGTAGGTGAGCCCCCGGTGCTTGGGCACGTCCGGGTCGGTCCTGGCGACCAGGATCGCCCACCGGGAGTGGTGGGCACCGGAGGTCCACACCTTCTGCCCGTCGACGACCCACTCGTCCCCGTCCCTGACCGCGCGGGTGCCGAGCGTGGCCAGGTCGGAGCCGGCGCCGGGCTCGCTGAAGAGCTGGCACCAGATCTCCTCGCCCGTCCACAGCGGGCGCAGGAACCGGCCGCGCTGCTCGTCGGTGCCGAACGTCAGGATCGTGGGCGCGGCCATGCCCAGCCCGATCGTCTGCAGCCCGAGGTTGATCTGCGGCGTCCCCGCGAGCTCGTGCTCCACGACGTGCTGCAGCTCGCGGGCGGCTCCGAGCCCGCCGAGCCCCTCGGGGAAGTGCACCCAGGCCAGCCCGGCGTCGAACCTGGCCCGCAGGAACTCCAGCCGATCCCCCGCGGGATCGTGCGCGGCCAGGAACGCGACAGCGCGCTCCCTGACCGCCTCTTCGTCCAGCGCCACGAACGCTCCCTTCGTCGATCTTCGTCGATTCGGGCGCCCGGCGACCCCGGGCCCCCTGGCACCGCCCGCAGTCCCGGCACGCGGGAGGGGGAACGGCGAGGTCAGGTCAGGTGCTTTTCAGAAGATCCTCAGCGCCCGGCGACCCGGGCCGCGAGCACCGGACGGGCGAACCCGTCCATGACGTCGGGCAGCCGCCCCCGCGACTGCCCGGTCCCGGCCTGGAACACGAAATCCATGGGATCTCCTCACGGTCTGCCGAGAGTGTACCGACCAGACGGTACGCCTGTCGACACGCCCGACCATGCCGAAATTCACGGGATCCCCGCTCCACGACGGAACAGGACCCCCGAGTGGTCGCCGGAAAGTCCTGCCGAGTGGACCTTCGAGCAGGTCCACTCGGAGTCCTAGAGTCACCTGCCATGACCGCGCAGATGCCCACTCCCCTCACCCTCGAAGGCGACACCGTACGGCTGGAGCCGTTGACCGACGGCCACATCCCCGACCTGTTCGCCGCCGGCGGCGACGACGACGAGGTGTGGCGCTGGCTGCCCGCCCCCACCCCGCACACCGAGGCCGAACTGGCCGGGATCGCGACACGACTGATCGAGACACCGGACCACGTGCCGTTCGCGGTGGTGCCGAAGGAGACCGGCCGGGCGGTCGGCTGGACCACCTACATCGACACTCCCGGATACGCCGACAGCATCGAGATCGGCTGGACCTGGTACGGCAGAACCGTGTGGCGCTCCGCGGTGAACACCGAGTGCAAGATCCTGCTCATCGACCACGCCTTCGACAAGCTGGGCGCGAACCGGGTGCAGCTCAAGACCGACAACCTGAACATCCGCTCGCAGAACGCGATCAGGCGCATCGGCGGCGTCCCCGAGGGGATCCTGCGCCGCCAGCGCCGACGCCCCGACGGCACCTGGCGCGACACCGCCTATTTCAGCATCCTGGACGACGAGTGGCCCGCCCACCGCGCCCGCCTCACCGGCCTGACCCGCTGAGCGGCTCCCGAACCGGCCCATCCGCCCTTCCGGGCCTCTCCGGCCTCCCGGATCGCCGCTGAACCTTTCGGGCCCCGAACCTTTCGAGCCCCGAACCATTCGAGCTCCGAACCTCTCCGGTCTCCGCGACGCTCCGGCCGATCCCTACCCTTCCCGGTCTTCCCGGTCTTCCCGGCCGAGCATGCCGCGCAGCAGTTCTCCGATCCCCAGGCGGAGGTCGTCCAGGGTCGGTTCGGCTCCGGCACCGACCATGGCGTCGAACATCATCCCCTCACCGAAGGCCACGACCTGGCGTCCGTGCCGTACCGGATCGGCCGACCCGGCGGCGGCGAGGATCGCGACCACGGGATCGCGGAAGCGCTCGCCGGCCCGGTCGTAGATGGTGCGCAGTTCGGGACGGCGGGTGGCCTCTAGGGCCAGCTCGTAGCGGGCGACCGTCCGGCGGCGGCCGACGGTCAGCTGCGACCAGAGCAGCCGGGCCGTCATCTCGGCGAGCACGTCGACCGCGTCCAGCCCCGGCGCGTCGAGGATCGGCGCGAACAGGGCGGACTCCAGCCGGGTGAGCCGGTCGAGGGTCAGCTCCAGCAGTGCGGACCGGGTGCGGGCCAGGTTGGAGGTGGAACCCGGCGGCAGCCCCGCCGCCTCGTCCACGGCCCGGTGGGTCAGGCCGCGCATCCCCCGCTCCACGAGCAGGTCGATGGCGGTGTCGGCGATGAGCTCGGCGCGCTGGGACTTCACCCTCGAATACTACATTTGTAGTTTAACTACGGACGTAGTAACTTTCACTACATCCGTAGTGAGGAGAGGGCCATGGCACACGCGGCGATCATCGGAGCGGGCATCGGCGGGCTGACGGCGGCGGTGGCGTTACAGCGGCGGGGCTGGCAGGTGACGGTCTTCGAGCGGGCCGCGTCCCTGGAACCTGTCGGCTCCGGTCTGGCCGTGGCCGCCAACGCGCTCAGGGCGCTCGACACGATCGGGGCCGGCGACGAGATCCGCGGGCTGTCGGCGATCCAGGGCGCGGGCGGCCTCCGGCGCTCCGACGGCAGGTGGCTGGCGAAGACCAGTACGGAGGCCGTCTCCGCGCGCAACGGCGGCGACTTCGGGGTGCTACTGCGCCGCGCGGACCTGGTCACCGCGCTCTCCGCACGCCTCACGAGCGGCACGGTCCGGCTGAACACCGAGGTCACCGGGGTCGACGCGGACAGCGGTCTGGTGACCTTCGCCGGCGGGCGGACGGAGGCGGACCTGGTGGTCGGGGCCGACGGCATCCACTCCCCCGTCAGGTCCACGCTGTTTCCGGCGCATCCCGCCCCGAGCTACTCGGGCGTCACCGCCTGGCGGCTGCTCGTCCCGGCTCCGGGCATACCCGGCCAGGCCTACGAGAGCTGGGGACGTGGAAAGGTCTTCGGGGTCATGCCGCTGGCCGGGGACACGGCCTACTGCTACGCCACCGACACCGTCCCCGCGGGCGGCGGTGGCGGGGACCAGTCGGCCGAGCTGCGCCGGTTGTTCGCAGAGTGGCACTCCCCGATCCCGGAGCTGCTCGCCGCCGCCACACCGGAACGGGTGCTGCGGAACGACGTCCACCACCTCGCCACCCCGTTGCCCGCCATGCACCGGGGCAGGGTCGCGCTGCTGGGCGACGCCGCGCACGCCATGCCCCCCAACCTCGGCCAGGGCGCCTGCCAGGCGATCGAGGACGCGGTGGTGCTGGCCCACGTGGTCGGCGACGGCGAGACGGGCAGGCTGGCCGACTACACCGCCGCCCGGCTGGAGCGCACCTCCAGGATCGTGGCCCGGTCCGCCGCGGTCTGCCGCGTCACCCGGCTGCGCAACCCGCTGGCCGTGCGGCTGCGCGACACGATGACGGCGCTCAGCTGGCGGATCGCCCCCTCACGCGCGAACGGCGCGATGGACGAGGTGCTCGGCTGGACGCCGCCCTCGGCCTGACCCGCCGCCCGGACGTCTACGGCGAGACCGCCGCCTTCTCGCGCGCCGCGGCCGGGACCCCCTGGTCCGGGGAGAGCCTCCCCAGGACGACCGTTCCCCAGACCACCAGCGCGCCCGCGAAGAGCGCGGGGACCACGTTCAGCCAGCCGGTGGGCACCGCCTCGTCGAGCAGGAGCACTCCGGCGAGGATCGAGGTGATCGGGTCGACCACCTGCACCGCCGCGTAGGAGATGCCGAAGTAACCCACCTCGTAGGTCTTCTGCAGCAACACGACCGCGCAGACGAGCAGCACCGGGATGGCGACCGTGAACCAGCTGAGCAGGTTGCCGAAGTCGCCGCCGAAGTTGCCGCCCACCACCCGGACGAAGGTGGAGACGCTGGCGGTCATCGCTCCGGCGGCGACCGACAGCATGAGCGCCTTGGCCGAGCCGCCCATCTTCCGCCCCAGCAGATGGGTCGCCAGGATGACCAGCCCGACGCAGCCGAGGAAGCCCAGCGCCTCCTGGTTCGTCAGGTGCGGTTTCACCGGGTGCACGGGAACCAGCAGCAGCAGGCCGAGCAGCCCGACGGCCACCGCGATCGAACCGCTGATCTCCGCCCGGTGCGGGCGTCTGCCGTGCAGTATCGCCGCCAGCGGCACCGCGAACACCAGCGTCGCCACGCTGATCGGCTGCACCGCTATCAGCGGCGCGAAGCTGAGGGCGACGGCGTGCAGGGACGCCCCGGTGAACCCGATGACACCGCCGATCCACCAGCGGGGCCGCCTCATCAGCTTCAGCGAGGCGCCCTCGGAGACCGCCTCGAACTGCTGGAGCGCGGCCCCCAGGGCGTAGCCCAGCGCACCGACCAACGCGATCGATATCCCGACCCAGGTCATCGCCACCCCGCAGAGCGAACAGGACATCTGGGAAGAAGCGCTTCTTGGGTCACCCCGCAAGCTTAGAGCGCGAGACGAACGGGTAGAGACTTGCGCCGCCTCTCATCGCACCCGGCGGCGGGCCGCCGGGTGCGATGACCGTCCACGCTCGCCGGGTTCGGCGGCGGGGCCCCGGAGACGGCCTACTGGTCGCCCGTCGGGCAGACGCAGAACAGGTGGCCCTCGGGGTCGGCGAGCACCACCCACTTTCCCTCGCCCGGTTGGAAGGCGGGCCTGGTGGCCCCGAGTTCCAGGTAGTCCCGGACCGCCGTCTCCACGTCGGCGACGCGGACGTCCAGGTGGAACTGCTTGTCGGGGCCGGGCCACGCGGCGGGCTTGCGGTCCAGGTTCTGCTGGAAGTAGAGGGTCATCGTGCCGTCGCCGATACCGGCGTAGGTGTCCTCCGCGTACTGCACCTGGTAGCCGAAGACGGCCGCGTAGAACTCGGCCAGTCGCCTGGGCTCGGCGCAGTCTATGTTCACGGCGAGGAATTTCGCTGTCATGGTCATGGCACGATCCTCTCGCCCATACCTGTCAGCTGCTGTCACGTTCACCGGCCGGTTCCCGGTGAAAACCGGTGGGCCCCGTTCTCCGCGCCCCACGACGAGCGTCCCCGGCCCGGCTCACCGCGCGGCCCGCGAGGTCACACCGGACGCCTCGTCCGGCGAGGGCACCGCGACGTCGAGCGCCCAGCAGCAGAAGCTCAGCTCGTCGACGTCCTGTTCGACGAGCGCCGTCAGCGTGGTGCCGCCGCCGTGTCCCGAGGCCCGGAGCGGCAGCAGGAGATAGGGGCCGCCCTCCTTGGCCTCGGACTGGAGCATGGCGACCATCTTGAGCGGATCGTGCGGCGGTGCGACCCGGTCGTTCAACGCCGGCACGAACGCCATCACGGGATAGCGGCGATCGGCTCGGACGTTGTGATACGGCGAGTACCCGGCGAGATAGGCGCCCTCGACGGGGTCGTCGGGCGAGCCGTATTCGACGGTCGCCGAGCTCAGGTGGCCGAATCTCGGAAAGTTCAGCATGTCGAGGACGGGCGCGCGGCAGTAGACGGCTCCGAACACCTCGGGTGCCTGCATGGCGGTGACGGCGACGAGCAGACCGCCGTTGCTGTTGCCGCGCGAGAGGAGCCTGGAGGGTGTCGTGTAGCCCGCCGACTCCAGCCGGCGGGCCGCCGCGATGTAGTCGTCGAAGGCGTTCTGCCGCCGCGTCTTGACCGCCCCCTCGTGCCAGGCGCGGCCGTACTCGCCGCCGCCTCGCACGTTGGCGAAGGCGAGCACGCCGCCCAGTTTCAGCCAGGCGGCGTTCAGCGCGGAGAAGCGCGGCTCCAGCGGGATGTTGAAGCCGCCGTAGCCGCTCAGCCGCACGGGCCGGCGGCCGTCGCGAGGCAGATCCCGGTGATGAACGACGAACATCGACACCCGGGTACCGTCCGGCGACTCGTACCAGTCCTGGTCCGTCACGTACGCGGAGGCGTCCAGCCCCACGTCGGGTACGTGGTACGGCGACAGGCGGTCGGCCGCGTAGTCGTACCGGTAGACCGACGGCGGCTGCACGTACGAGGTGAAGTTCACCCACACCTCGTCGCCGCTCCAGGAGCCGCTGACACCGCTGACGATGCCCTCGCCCTCGTTGCGATTCACCGAGCCGAGCCCCGGCAGCGCCAGGTCGCGCAGATAGGCGCCGTCTTCGGCGTGGATGCGCACCCGGTGCGACGCCGCGTGCGAGTAGACGGCGTAGAGCCGGCCGCCGATGCCCGTGACCGTCTGCAGCGTGTCCGAGTTCTCCGGGATGAGCGTCCGCCACTCCGTCGGGGCGGTGAGCGACGCGACACAGAGGCGGCCACGCGGCGCGTCGAGGTCGGTGTGGACGAGCAGGGAGTCGCCGACCACCTGCACCTGGTTGAGAGAGCACATGACGGGAGCGACCGGCAGGAACGCGTCGTCGGCGAGGCGCAGCAGGTGGACGACGTTGGCGTGCACGTAGTCCCACTTGTACAGCACGGCGAAGCGTCCGCACTCACTGATCCTGACGGAGCACCAGTACTCCTTCTCGTGGTCGTCACCGAAGATCCGGCGGGCCGGCTCGTCCGACCCGAGCCGGTGCTCGTAGACCGCGTTCCAGTGCGCCTCGTCGCCCGCGGGCACCTCGCCCGGCTCGGGACAGGCTGCGTAGAAGAACCCCGACCCGTCGGGTCGCCAGGCCGGTGCCGTGTGGCCCGTGCCGCGGGGCCGGTCGGGAAGGAGCCGCCCCGCCTCGACGTCGAGCACCTGGATCACCGCGTCGTGGGTACCGCCGACGGCCTTCCCGAACGCGACCAGCGCGCCGTCGGGCGACGGCACGGCGAACACCAGCGCCTCGTCGCTCGGCCAGGTGTTGGGGTCGAGCACCGCCTCCAGCGGTGCGCCCCCGTGGCGCCGGAGCATGAGGGAGAGCTTCTCGTCGCCGGCCTCCGCCCGCCAGACGAACTCGCGTCCGGGCGGCCCGGCGGGAATCGGCGGCGACAGCCGCGCGTGGCGCGCCGATCGGGACACCGCCGCGCGCAGCCAGTCGCGTCCGGGCTCCGCGCGCAGCACGGAGTGCGTGACGGCCTCCTGCGCCGCGATCCACGCCTGGGTCTCCGCGTCGTCGAGCCGCTCCAGCCAGGCGTAGGGGTCGGCGAACCACCTGCCGTGCAGCGTGCGGCCACTGTCCGGATCACGTCGCGTCCCGGGAACCGCCAGGGCCCGGTCCGGCTTCCTCGTCATCTGATCCTCCGCTGGTGCGACCAGCCTGTCGTCGGGAGCTTCCGTGAGCCCGGTTTCCGGGGGAATGCGAATTGAGAATCTACAGAACGCCTGGCTAGGGTGAGTCCGTGTTCCTGATCACTGCCCCGCCGACCGCCCGCTAGCGGGCGGCCCTCTCTCCTGACGACCGGACCCGAGCGGTCCGGTGGGTGCTTGCCGTCCGCATACGTGCGACCTGACGACGATCACCTCATCTGGGGAGACCTCCATGACGCATGTCTCCGTGCGGCGGGGCCTGCTGTACGTGTCCGTCGCGGCGACCGCCTGGGGCACCGGCGGTGCCGCGGGCGCGCTGCTCTACCGGGCGGGCGGGCTCGGCCCCGTCGCCGTCTCCTTCTGGCGGTTCGCCGCCGGAGCCGCCATGCTCCTGCTGGCCGCCGGCCTTTTCGGCCTCGGCGGAACCCGGTCCGCCGAATCGCCCACCATCCGCAGGACCCGTTCTTCACGGCCCCGGCTCGGTGGAGGGCTCACCGGTGTCCGGTTCGGGGCCGCCCTCGGGCGGATCCTGGTCACGGGCGTGGCGATGGCCGTCTACCAGACCGCCTACTTCGCGGCGATCGCCGGATCGGGACTGGCCGTGGCGACGGTGGTCACCATAGGCGCCACTCCCGTCCTCGTCGCCGCGGGCGGGCGGCTGCTCCTGGGCGAGCGGCTGGGCGCGGCCGGGCTGGGCGCGGTCACGATCGCCCTGACCGGTCTGGCGATGCTGACCCTCGACGACGGCTCCGCGGCCTTCTCCGCGGCCGGCATCGGGTGGGCGCTGCTGTCGGCGGCCGGGTACGCGGGCGTGACCCTGCTCAACCGGGCCTCCTCCGGCGAGCCGTACCGCACCGCCATGGGCGGCTTCGTCGTCGGCGGGCTCTGCCTGCTGCCCGTCGCGCTGGCCCAGGGCCTGCTGCCCTCCGGCGACCCGCTCGCCTCCTGGGCGATCATCGCCTTTCTGGGCACGGTTCCGACGGCGCTGGCCTACGGCCTCTTCTTCACCGGGCTCGCCGCGGTGCGTGCCACGACCGCCTCGGTGATCTCTCTGGTGGAGCCGGTCGGCGCGGCGCTCCTCGGCGTCCTGCTGCTCGGCGAGCGGCTCACCGTGGCGGCGGCGTGCGGCGGCGTCCTGCTGCTCGGCGCGGTCGCCCTGCTCGCGGCGGGCGAGAGGGGAGGGAGAAACGGCACGACCTGAGCCGTGCCGAATCACCGCGAGCCGCGGCGCCGTCCCCGGAGGAGGGCGACGCGGCTCGCGGGCCGTCAGTCGAACAGGTCGGGTTCCGTGGCGACGATCTGGTCGTGCAGCGGCTGGAAGTTGATCCAGCCGACCGTGTCGTTGCCGATCTGCCCGTGGGTGAGCTTGGCGTTCTCGTGGCTGATCTGGACGGTGGGCCCCGCGGCCTTGGCCAGCAGCTGCGCCTGGCACGAGCGCTCCATCGTGATGAACCACCAGGCCGCGGCGTCCACGCTGTCGCCTACCGTGAGCAGGCCATGGTTGCGCAGGATGACGGCCTTGTGGGAGCCGAGGGCCTGCGCGATGCGGCGGCCCTCCTCGGTCTCCACCACGACACCGGTGTAGTCGTCGAACAGCGCGTGGTCCTCGTAGAACGCGCAGGCGTCCTGGGTGAGCGGTTCCACGAGCGTGCCGAGCGACGACAGCGCCTTGCCGTACACCGAGTGGCTGTGCGCGGCGGCGACCACGTCCGGCCTGGCCTGGTGGACCATCGAGTGGATCGCGAACGCGGCCTGGTTGACGTGGTAGCGGCCCTCGACCACCTGGCCGTCGTGGTTGACCAGGATCAGATCGCTGACCTTGATGTGCTTGAACGACATGCCGAACGGGTTCACCCAGAAGTGGTCCAGGTGCTCCGGGTCGCGGACCGTGATGTGCCCGGCCACCCCCTCCTCGAAGCCGAACCTGCCGAACAGCCGCAGCGCGGCGGTCAGGCGTTCCTGGCGGTGCCGCCGCTCCTCCTTCACGTCGTCGAACTTCTGCGGCAGCCGGAAGGCGAGCTGGTCTGTGGGAACGGGCTGCAGGTCGGACAGGCTCATCGTGCCTCCAGGGCGGTCGTCGTTTCCACGGTGGTCGTATGTTCGGTGGTCGTCGTATGTTCGGCGGTCTCACAACCTTCGTGCCGATCATCGGGGATGTCCACGCCTCCCCGGCAGAGAATAAGTCCGATTTATTACGCTATGACATAACAAACCTTGGATAAATTCGTATCTCGCGTCATCGGCCGGGCCGGTGACCTGGCCCTTCGGTGTCCCTCGGTGTCCCACCGGCCCGACGTCCACGGCGAGCCACCCGCCGCCGCCCGGTACCGACCGGGTCTCGCCTGCCCGTTCCGATCCATAAACAATCGATCTTTGCACCACAATGTGCGAAGAGACGGAACGCGAGCCCGCAAACGGGCGTTGGAGGAGACGTGGCCTCGATAACTCAGCTCTTCAGGCGCTTCCTCGAACGCCCCGGCACCATCGACCTGTCGAAGTTCGAGCGGGTCGTGGCGGATGCCGGGACCCGCGAGGAGCGGATCCGCGCGCTCGACGAACTGCCCACGCCCTCGGTCGACGACCTGGCGGAGTTCTGCGCGATCGTCAGGGAGGCCGCGCGCCGCACGCTCGACCTGCGGCCGTATGACGTGCAGCTGGTCGGCATGCTGGCGATGCTGTCGGGAAACGTCGCGGAGATGGCGACCGGCGAGGGCAAGACCCTGTCCGGTGCGATGGCCGCCGCCGGATACGCCCTGCAGGGCAAGCGGGTCCACGTCATCTCGGTCAACGACTACCTGGCCCGGCGTGACGCCGAGTGGATGGGCCCGCTGTACGAGGCGCTCGGCGTCTCCTGCGGCTGGATCGGGCAGAGCTCCACGCCCGAGGAGCGCCGGGCGGCGTACGCGGCGGACGTGACGTACGGCTCGGTCAGCGAGATCGGTTTCGACGTGCTGCGCGACCGGCTGAGCACCCGGGTGGAGGACCTGATCGTGCCCGCGCCGGCCGTGGCGGTGGTCGACGAGGCCGACTCGGTGCTGGTCGACGAGGCCAGGGTGCCGCTGGTGCTGGCCGGGGCCGCCGACCCCGGTGACGCGGTGCCGGAGATGGCGGCGCTGGTCAGGCAGCTGGTCAAGGGCTACCACTACGAGCTCGACGACCAGGCGCGCAACGTCCACCTGACGACCAAGGGGATCGACACCGTCGAGCAGGCGCTCGGCCTCGACCTCTACGACACCCCCGCCACGCTGACCGAGGTCAACCTCGCCCTGCACGCGCACGCCCTGCTGACCAAGGACGTCGACTACATCGTCCGGGACGGCAAGGTGCACCTGATCAACCCGTCGCGGGGCCGGGTGGCGCTGCTGCAGCGCTGGCCGGACGGCCTGCAGGCGGCGGTGGAGGCCAAGGAGGCGCTGTCGCCCTCGGAGACCGGCGAGATCCTCGACTCGATCACCGTCCAGGCGCTGATCACCCGCTACCCGGAGAAGTGCGGCATGACCGGCACCGCGGTCGCGGTCGGCGACCAGCTGCGGGAGTTCTACGACCTCAAGGTGGCCGTGGTCTCCTCCAACCGGCCGTGCGTGCGGACCGACGAGCCCGACCGGCTCTTCGAGTACCGGATGGAGAAGGACCTCGCGCTGGTCGAGGAGATCGTCGAGGTGCACGCCACCGGCCGGCCGATCCTGATCGGCACCATGGACGTGGCCGAGTCCGAGCGCCTGGCGCTGACCCTGAGCGGCCGGGGGCTGGAGTGCGTGGTCCTCAACGCCAAGAACGACGCCGAGGAGGCGGCCATCATCTCCCGGGCCGGGGAGCGCGGCGCGCTCACCGTCTCCACCCAGATGGCCGGGCGCGGCACCGACATCCGCCTCGGCGAGGGCGTCGACGAACTCGGCGGCCTGTACGTCATCGGCTCGGGCCGGCACACCAGCAGCCGACTGGACGACCAGCTCCGCGGGCGCGCGGGCCGTCAGGGCGACCCCGGCGGCTCGGTCTTCTACGTCAGCGGCGAGGACGAGCTGATCGCCCACTACGTCGCCGACGAGTACGCCAAGGGCGTGCCCGAGCACTCCCTGGTGGGCCACGCCCAGCGGGTCGCCGAAGGCGTCAACATGGAGATCCACCGCAACACCTGGCGCTACACCCGGCTGCTCGAACGCCAGCGCGGCCAGTTGCTGGAGCGCCGCGACCGGGTCCTGCGCGGGCGGGTGGCCGGCGAGGCCCTGGCCTCGGCCGCTCCCGAGCGATGGTCGGAGCTGGTGGAGAGCGTCGGCGAGGAGGTGCTCCACGAGGCCGCCCGCCAGATCGTGCTGTTCCACCTCGACCGCGGCTGGGCCGACCACCTGGCCTATCTGGGAGAGCTGCGAGAGGGCATCCACCTGCGGGTTCTCGGTCGGCTCAACCCGATCGACGAGTTCCACAAGGACGCGGTCCCGGCCTACCAGCGCCTGCTGGCCGAGATCGAGTCACGCTCGGTCGAGACCTTCGAGACCGCCGTCGTCACCGCCGACGGCCTGGACCTCGACGGCGCGGGCCTCAAGCGCCCCACCGCCACCTGGACCTACCTCGTGCAGGACAACCCGTTCGGCACCGAGTGGGACCGCATCCTCAACCGCCTCACCACCAAGGTCCGCCACCGCTGACCACCCGGCCGAGCTCATCCATGTGACGCGTCTCGGGCCGGCCGTTCACAGGCGACCGGTCCGCCGGAGCTCGGCCTCCACCTCCTTCCGCCTCCGCATCATGAAAAGCGTTACATACGCAGTAATGGTTTCGCTGATCATCACCGGTTATCGTGGGCCGCATGACCACCACCAGCGCGTCCCGGCCGGTAGGTGAGCTTCTGCGCCAGTGGCGGGAGCGCCGGCGAATGAGCCAGATGGACCTGGCGATCCAGGCGGACATCTCCACCAGGCACCTGAGCTTCGTGGAGACCGGCAGGTCCAAACCGAGCAGGCAGATGATCCTGCACCTCGCCGAGGAGCTGGATCTCCCCCTCCGCGAGCGCAACCACCTGCTGCTCTCCGGCGGTTTCGCACCGCTCTACTCGGAGACACCGCTCAACTCCCCGCACATGGCGTCCGTGCGCGAGGCGCTGGGGCAGGTGCTCAGCGGGCACGAGCCGTACCCGGCGGTGGTCGTCGACCAGCGCTGGAACCTCATCGACCGCAACGCCGCCACCGGGTTGCTGCTCCGCGGGGTCGCGCCGGAACTGCTGGAACCCCCGGTCAACGTGCTCCGGCTGAGCCTGCACCCCAAGGGCATGGCGCAGCGGATCATCAACCTGGGCGAGTGGCGGGCCCACCTCCTGCACCGGCTCCGCCGCCAGATGAGCCTCACCGCCGACCCCGAGCTGGCCGCGCTCTGGCGGGAACTCGACGACTACCCCTGCGACCAGCCCGAGCCGGACATAGACCGGCCAGGGCCCGGTCACATCGTGATCCCGCTCAGGCTCCGCCGCGGCTACCGGGAGCTGGCCTTCTTCAGCACCATGGCCACCTTCGGCACCCCGCTGGACATCACCGTCGCCGAGCTGGCCATCGAGGCGTACTTCCCGGCCAACCCGGAGACCGCCGCCTACCTGCAGCACCAGCACCACCCGGACTGACCCGGACGGGGGTGCGGGCATGCCCGCACCCCCGTCGCTCAGCCGGAGACCCCGGCTCCGGACCTGGCGGCACCGGACCCGTCGGTGCTGGACCCGTCGGTGCTGGACCCGTCGGTGCCCGACCTCCCCACGCGCGCCCCCGCGATCCTGGCGAGGACGACGTCGATCACCAGGAAGGCCAGCAGCGAGACGCCCAGCAGCGGGAGGAACACGCCCACCGCGATCGCCGCCGCCATCAGGGGCAGGGCCACGACCAGGGGCAGCCTCCGCAGGCCGCCGCGCCGGTAGGGGGCGGCGAAACCCCGGGTCGGGCGGCGCAGCCACCACATGCGGTAGCCCCATACGATGACCGAGATCAGCGCCACCGCCAGCACGGCCAGCAGGATCTGGTTGGCCAGGCCGAACAGCACGCCCATGTGCCCGTCGATGCCCCACCTGGTCAGCTTGGCCGCCACGGGGAAGTCGTCGAAGCGCAGTTCCGCGGTCACCTGGCCGGTGGCGCGATCGACCGCCACCTGGTCGTTGCGCTGCGGCCAGAGCCGGTCCATCTCCTTCACCACGTACGAGCTCCCCGGCTCGGACGGCCAGACGACCTCCAGGGGCCCGGACAGTCCGCTGCCCGCCGCCGCCCGGACCACCTGGTCGGCGTCGAGGCTCCGGGTGCCGCCTCCCCCGTGTCCCCCGGCGGCGTGGTCACCGTGGCCGCCCGAGGAGGGCAGCGACGGGGTGGACCAGCCGAACGAGGTCTGCAGCACGTCGACATTGGCTCCGGCGTACTTCGACCAGGTCAGGCCGGTGGCCGACAGGGCGAGCAGGCCGATCAGCGCCCACAGGCCGACCGAGCCGTGCCAGGAGAGGGTCCCGCGCAGGCCGCGGGCGCCGCGCTCGGGCGCGACGACGCGGCGCAGCCGCCGGCCTGCCCGGCGGCGACGGGTCAGCCAGAGCACCAGCCCGCCGAGTCCGACCAGCCAGAGCCAGCCGGCGGCCATCTCGCTGTAGAGGCGTCCCGGCTCGCCCAGGTGCAGGTGGCGGTGGAGCTGGGAGATCCAGGTCCGCACGGGCAGGGCGCCCGAGCTGCCGTAGCTCTCCAGGGCGCCCCGGACCCGACCGGTGTACGGGTCGACGAAGACCGCCAGGCGGGTGCTCTCCGCGAGGCCGGGCACGTCGAGCAGCACCTGGGTCGTCTGGCCCGGCTCGTCGAAGGTCCGCACGGCTCCGAGGGTTCCCTCGGGGTGCGCGGCGGTGGCGGCGTCGATCTGTTGTGCCAGCGGCACCTTCCGCTGCCCCTCGGGGACCGGGGCGGTCAGCTCGTGGGAGTGGACCACCTTCTCCAGTTGGAAGGAGGCCGCGTACAGCAGGCCGGTCGTCGCCGCCACCAGCAGGAAGGGCGCGACGAGGATGCCGGCGTAGAAGTGCAGGCGGAGCAGGAGCGAGCGCAGCGTCGTCCAGGTGGAGGGCGTGCGTGGGGTGGCCGGTGTGGACGGCCCGGTCTCGGGCTGGAGCTCGACGTTCGACGTCATGGAGGTTCTCCGTTCGCAGGGAACGCGCGCACCGACAGGTACGCGTCACCGCGGTGTGGGGTTCGGTTCTCCGGGACGGCCGTCGCGAGAGCGTGACGGCATCGGGGCGGGAAGCCGGGAGGGCACTGCGAGAGCCGCGCTCGCCGCCCCGGGCAGGAGACGGGAAGCCGGCTCACCGCCCGGGGAGGGCGCGGAGGAGTTCGGGCCGACCGGCCGTGCCGGCAGCCGTCCGGGAAGGGCGCGACGGCTCACGGTCCGGGAGCACACGGCGTCCGGGGTCGCGTGCCCGGCGGGCACGACGGCATCCGGGCGCGGGCCCGATGTCAGATGGCGAGCGGGAGCGCGGGCGGCCCGCGGCGTGACACCGCGGCGGCGAGCAGCCGGGTGCGGAGTGGCACCCGGTCGTCGGGCGCGGCGGGCGGAGCGACGCGGCGGGCGACGGGCGCGCGCCACAGCAGCAGGGTGAGGACCGAGGCGAAGAGCAGGTACAGGAGCATGGCCAGGCCGCGCTCCCCCCGCTCCAGCCAGTGGGCGGACAGCAGCGCCATCACGGCGTGCACCAGCAGCATGAACACACCCGCGTACAGGCCGCCGGCACCGTGCTCGTGCCCGGTCACCGGTGTGACCTCACCGGAGGTGAACCACAGGTGCATGCCGTACTGCGCGGCGAAGCTCGCCCCGAGCAACGTGCCGAAGCCACGCTGCCGCCGGGCGAGCAGGAGGGCGCCCGCCGCGGTCGGCGGCACCGCCCAGACCAGCACGCCCGGCCCGACCGGGCTGCCTCCGGCCAGCACGTGCATGGCCAGCGACGCCGTCACGCACACGACCGCGAACACCGCGGCGCGCAGGAGGCGGAAGGCGTGCATAGGGCAATGGTGACAGAGACCGCCGCCTTCGCCATACCCCCGATTCGCAGTGAAAGCGTGGATCGGTATCGCTCGGTTGGTCCGGTGCCGCTCACCGGCGGCGCCCCGACCCGGCGATGCCCTCGGGGCGCCCGAAATCGTGCTCCAGATCACCTCATATCGGTCATTTTCCGTTATGACTCCGCGTACAGTCTCAAACTCCGATCCCGACGCCGAGGAGTGAACAGACGTGCGCCCTCCCGCCCATGACCTGCCGGACCATCGCAGTCGCGTGAGAGGTTGCCTGCTGGGCGGCGCGCTCGGCGACGCGCTGGGAGCTCCCGTCGAGTTCGAGTCGCTCGGCCGGATCCGTCATCAGCACGGCCCCGAGGGAGTGACCGGGCTGGTTCCCGACTGGCGCGGCGCGGTGGGCCTGATCACCGACGACACCCAGATGACGCTGTTCACCGTGGAGGGGTTGATTCGCGGGGGCGATGTCGGCGCGGTCCACCGCGCCTACCTGCGCTGGCTGGACACCCAGCGGCATCCCTCCCCGCCACCCGGCTCTTCCGGGAGCGACCCGATCCGCACCGGCCTGCTCCGCGAGCAGGGGTGGCTCTACTCCCGGCGGGCCCCCGGGAACGCCTGCCTGTCGGGCCTGCGACACCGGGGCGCGGTCGTCCCCGCGCCGTTCGGTGAGCCGGGTCCGGTCAACCCCGACTCCAAGGGCTGCGGAACGGTGATGCGCTCGGCCCCGTTCGGCCTGCGCGCGCGGAGCCCCCGAAGTCCCCTGAGCCCTCGGGACCCCCTGGGCCCCCGGCACGCCTTCGACCTGGCCGCCGAGTGCGCCCAGCTCACCCACGGCCACCCCACCGGCTACCTCGCCGCCGGCGCCTTCGCGGCCATCGTGCACTTCCTGGTGACTCCCGCCGGGCAGAGCGACCTCCCCGTGGCGGAGGACGAGCCGCTCGCGCGAGCCGTACGGAAGACGACGGACCTGCTGGTGACCTACCCCGCGCACGAGGAGACCAGCCGGGCGCTGCGCGCCGCCGTGTCCCTGGCGGCGAAGGGGGACCCGAGCCCGGAGCGGGTCGAGTCACTCGGCGGGGCGTGGGTCGCCGAGGAGGCGCTCGCCATCGCGGTCTACTGCGCGCTGGCCTACCCCGCGCCCGGCGACGTCGAACGGGCGCTGCTGCTCGCGGTCAACCACTCCGGCGACAGCGACTCCACCGGGGCCCTCTGCGGCAACCTGCTGGGCGCCCTGCACGGCGAGGCCGCGCTGCCCGCCGGTTGGCTCACCCACCTGGAGGGCCGCGACGCCATCACCGAACTGGCGGACGACTTCGCGGCCTGGTCCACCGGAGATCACGAGATCACCGACGCCTGGCTCAGGAGGTATCCCGGCCCCTGACCTCGGGGACCGCCCGCTGCTCCACGGATGTCGCGGGAACGGTCGGCAGGGATTCCAGGTCTTTGCGGAGGGTGCCGGTGATGGCCAGTCCCGTCTGGCGGGTCAGCGGGCCGTCGTGGGAGATCCCGAGCTGTACGGCCAGATCCCGGCCGTACAGGTCGACGGTGGCCTCGACGAGGTCGGCGAGGCCACCGGCGGCCTGGCGGGCCCTGACCCGGGCGGTGAGAGCGATGGCGACGGTGACCGGGATCGCGGGCCACCACCACCAGCCGAGGGGAAGGTAGAGGATCGCCCAGCCCGCGAGGCGGGCGGCGGCGGTGTGGTTGTCGCGGGCGACGGTGAGCTCCGCCCGGATCTGCTCGGGCATGATGAGCCACAGGCGCGGCCAGGCGGAGTCCAGATCGAGGTCATAGGCGGCGTGGACACGCTGGTCGGCCGCGTACAGGCGATCGCCGATCCAGGTGGGCCGCTGCGGGCGTGTCAGGCCGATGGCGTTCCGCGCGCCGATCGCGTCGCCGACCTCGCGGGCCGGTGCGCCGGAGACCGGGGACGCGGAGCCCGCCCCGGCCCGGACCGCGGCGGTGATCTCCCGCCGGACGCGCGCGTCGGCCTCGTCCCAGCGCCTCCTGCGGCGCTCGGTGAGCCGCCGGGCCAGCGGGTTGCGTCCGGGGGTGGTCCAGACCCGCTCGACCGCCTGCCCGAGTGCGGCGGCGGTCAGGGCCGCGGCGGCCGCCGCGGCCAGGATCCCGGCCGCGGCCAGCAGGACGGCGCCGGGACTGGCGGAGGCCGGTTGCGCGGCGATCCGGTTGGCGGTGTCGCGGAGTGCCGCCACGTCCAGGGCGCGGCCGTGCCGCAGGGTGGCGGCCACCACGGCGCAGGTCAGATAGACCAGACCGGGGAGGACGAGGAGGGTCAGCCATCTCTCGGCCAGCTTCTTGCCCAGCTCGGCCAGGAAGACGGTCATGTCGGTACCCGCACCAGCGCCATCGCGGTGCCGAGGGCCGCGCACACGGGCGGCGCGGACTCCCGCGTCACGGGTTCGACCCGGCCGCACCGCCTCACCAGGGGACAGGCCCACGCCTGCACCACGGGATGGCCGCCGCCGGTGACCGCCACCGGGCGGTAGACGCGCTCGGACGTCGTCACCGCTCCCAGCCCGAACCTGGCCATCGCCTCGTCCAGCGCGTCCAGATCTCTTTCCAGCGCCGCGCCGTACTCGCCACGGCCGAGGGCGTCCACGACGGCCGCCAGCGTCTCACCCGCACCCGCCTGCTCGACGTACCCGGACAGGTCGTCGTCCGCACCCAGCAGGGCGCACAGGTTTCCGATTCGCTCCGCCAGCCCGTCCATGATCCTCATTCCCGGTATGCGCCATGGCGAGTGTAAGGCGTGCGGTTCATACGTGATCTAACATCAGAAAACGGCGAGGCGGGCAGGGTCATCACACGGTACCGGTACCGGGAGGACGCCAGTGCGAGAGCTTCTTCTGGCCGCGATCCGCAGGCGGATCCTGGCGCTCCCGACCACCAGGGACCCCGGACTGCTCCTGGGTGCCGACGCCCTGGACGAGGTGAGACGGCTCCTGGAGCTGGTCGGTGACGTGGCCGGCGACATGGAGGTCGCGCACACCGTCGGCATGCTGTACATGTTCCGCTGGCAGTCGCTGTCCGGGGGCAAGGACAACGACGACATGCGGACCGCGGTGATCCTGCTGGCGCAGGTCCACCGGGTCGCTCCCGACCGCGTTCCCGAACCGTTGCGAACCTACTTCCGGCAGAATCCGAGCGTGGTCGCCGGCTTTCCGAAGCCCGGCGAGGACGGGCCCGAGCAGTGGATCGAGCAGGCTCGGCACCTGCTCGGTCGCGCCCGGCGAAGCGGGGATCCGGCCCTCGCCGTCGAGGCCGTGAACCTGCTGCGGCGCGCCCTGGCCGCCACCCCGCCCGGCCACCCGGACCATGTCACCGGCCGCGCCAACCTCGGGTTCGCCCTGCGGACCCTGTCCGGGGCGACCGGGGACCCGGAACCCACCCGCGAGGCGATCTCACTGTTCCGCCAGGCCCTGACCGCCGCCCCGCCCGGCCACCCGGATCACGGTTACGTTCTGGCGGGTCTCGCGGTCTGCCTGCAGAGCCTGTTCTGGCTGGCCGGCGACGTGGACGCGCTGACCGAGGGGGTCCAGGCGTACCGATCCGCGGTCGCCGCCACCCCACCCGGACACCCCGAGCACACCAGGCGTCTGGCGCGGCTCGGGGCCGCCCTGCAGGCGCTGTTCGAGCGGACCGGGAACGTGGACACCCTGACCGAGGCGGTGGAGGCGGGCCGGGCCGCGGTCGCCGCCACTCCCCCCGGACACCCCGACCGCGCCGGGCACCTGAACGAGCTCGGGGTCGCCCTGCGCCTGTCGTTCCAGGTGACGGGGGACCTGGGCAGGGTGACCGAGGCGGTGGAGGCGTACCGGGAGGCGATCGCCGCGACCCCGCGGAACGCCCCCCAGCGGGGCAGGGGCCTGCGCGAGCTCGGGATCGCCCTGATGGCCCTGTTCGTCAGGACCGGGAACGCGGATGCCCTGGCCGAGGCCGTGGAGGCGAACAGGGACGCGCTCGCCGTCACCCCGCCCGGCGACCCCGACCGCGCCGGCTACCTGCGTGACCTCGGGAGTGCCCTGATGATCCTGTTCGGCCGGACCGGGGACACCGGCACACTGACCGAGGCGGTGGAGGTGTGCCGGGCCGCGACCGCCGCCGTCCCTTCCGGCAACCTCCGCTACGCTCCGTGCTCCATGCTGCTCGGCAACGCGTTGCGGCTGAGATTCGAGCGGGCCGGCGATCTGGGGGACCTGCGGGAGGCGGTGCGGGCGAACCGGGACGCGCTCGCCGTCACCCCGCCGGAACACATCAACCACACCGCGTACTCGAACACCCTCGGCCTGACCCTGCTCGACCTGGCCAAGCGGACCAAGGATCCGGACGCCGAAGCCGAGGCGCTGGAGCTGTTCCGCCGGTCCCTGGCCGCGACCCCGGTCGGACACGCCGCCTACACCGCGTACTCGGCCAACCTCGGAGCGGCCCTCGGCAGGATGTTCGAGCGGACCGGAGACATGAACACCCTCGGCGAGGCGGTGCGGGCCTACCGGGACGCGCTCGCCACCACCTCACCCGAACATCCCGTTCACGGCGAGATCTCCCTCGCCCTGGGGCGGGCCCTGTGGATCTCCTTCGAGCGGACCGGAGATCCGGATGCGCGGCGGGAGGCCGGCGCCCTGTTCACCCGGGCCGCCGCCTCGACGGCCTCATCGGTGAGCACGAGATTCAACGCGATGAGAGGAATGGGGGCGCTGGCGATGGCGGCGGGGGACGCCACGACGGCGCTCACCACACTGGAGAACGCCATCGCGTTGCTACCGCAGTTCTCGCCGCGCCGGCTGTCGCGGGCGGATCGCGAACACGGCCTGGGAAGAGCGGCCTGGGTCGCCGCGGAGGCGGCGTCCGCGGCGATCGGGGCGGGACGCCCGGACCGGGCGGTGGAACTGCTTGAACAGGCTCGCGGGGTGCTGCTGGCCGAGACCATGGGGGCCCGGGGAGATCTCTCCGATCTGCATGCTCACGCACCGGAGCAGGCGGCGGAGTTCGTACGGCTCCGCGACGAGCTGGACGCCACGGACCCTTCCGGCTTCGACCCCGCCACCGGCGGCCCGGCCCTTCCTCCCATGACCTCGCCCGCCGGTGAAGCGGTCGGTGAGACCCGCGAGGAACAGGCACGGTGGGCGATCCGGCACCTCGCCGACCGGCGCCGGCGGCTGGCCGACCAGTGGGAGGAACTGCTCACCCGGATTCGCGAGGTTCCCGGCCTGGCGACGTTCCTGCTCCCGCCGCGGATCGACGACCTGCGCGGGCAGGCGGCCGACGGACCGGTGGCGATCGTGAACGTGAGCAACTTCCGATGTGACGTGCTGATCCTCACCTCGGACGCCGGACAGCCGGTCAAGCCGGTGGAACTGCCTGGCATCACCATCGGCGACGTGGTCGAACAGGTCAACCGCCTCCAGTCCGCGCTCGCCCTCACCACCGGCTCACCGGGCGAACGGCTGCGGGGCCAGCAGCAGGTGCGCGCCGTGCTCTCCTGGCTGTGGGACGAGATCACCGGCCCCGTGCTCTCCGAACTCGGCCTGACCGGCCCGGTCGAGGCGGGCGGTAGCCGGCCGCGTCTGTGGTGGTGCCCGGTCGGGGAGATGGCGTTCCTGCCGCTGCACGCCGCGGGCCACCACGGTGCGGCTCCGCCGGACACCGGCGAGGACGATCTCCACGACACGCCGCCGACGGTGATGGACCGGGTCGTCTCCTCCTACACGACCACCCTCCGCGCGCTGCGCCACGCCCGGCAGGCCCACCGCGACTCCCCCGGACCGGATGCCGGCCGGGGAAAGGGCGCGCTGATCGTCGCGATGCCGGAAACCCCCGGTGCCCTCGTCTCCGCCCTGCCGGGTGCCCGCTCCGAGGCACGGCGCCTGACCGAGTTACTCCCCGGCTCTCTCCTTCTCACCGGACCGGCCGCCGACCACGACGGCGTGCTGGCCGCGCTGCCCCGTCACCGCATCGTCCATCTGGCCTGCCACGGGCTCAGCGACGCGAACAACCCCGCCGCCGGCAGGCTGCTGCTGTACGACCACGAGACCAGACCGCTCACCGTCACGGCCCTGGCCCGGCTCCACCTCGCCCGTGCCGACCTGGCCTACCTGTCGGCGTGCGGCACCACGGAGACCAGCCAGCGTCTGGCCGACCAGGCCGTCCACATCACCGCCGCCTTCCAACTGGTCGGCTACAAGCACGTCATCGGCACCCTGTGGAGCATCAACGACAGGGTCGCCGTCACCGTCGCCGACGAGGTCTACACCCACCTCACCGACGGCGGTACGACCGAACCGCGCAGCGGGCGAACGGCCCATGCCCTGCACCACGCCATCCGGCGGCTCCGCGACGACTACCCGGCCAGCCCGACTCTGTGGGCCTCGCACATCCACGTCGGAATCTAGCGTTGTCCGGGTGGGGCCGACCGGGGCGGAGCGGCTGTCACCAGGGGACGGGTCCTGCCGCGTCGAAGTAGCCGCCGGTGGGACCGTCGGCGCCGACCATGGCCATCCGCACGATGATCTCCGTGCCCTGTTCGACGGTCTGCACACCGTTGTGGCCGTTGAGGTCGGTGGCGGTGTAGCCGGGGTCCACCACGTTGATCCTGATCTTTGGGTACGCCTTGGCGTACTGCACGGTGATCATGTTGAGCGCGGCCTTGGAGGAGCAGTAGACCAGGGCGGGTATCTTCGACTCGAAGCGGGTGGGGTCGGTGGTCACCGCCAGCGAGCCCAGACCGCTGCCGACGTTCACGATGACGGGAGCGTCACCGGCTTCGAGCAGCGGCAGGAACGCGTGCGTGACGCGCACGGCGCCGAAGACGTTGGTCTCGTAGACGGTCCTGGCGTCGGAGCCGGTGACCTCGCCGACCGGCTTGCGCGGTCCGGCGATACCCGCGTTGTTGACGAGGACGTCGAGGTGGCCGGCCTGCTCACGGACGACCGCGGCGGCGGCCCGGACGGAGTCGTCGTCGGTGACGTCGATCGGCAGCGGGCGGGCCTCGCCCGCTCCGCCGTGAGCGTTGAGCCTCTCCACCGCCTCCTTCCCGCGCAGGTCGTCGCGCGCCCCGACGTAGACGGTGTGTCCCGCCGCGATCAGGCGGCGGGCGGTCTCGAAGCCGAGACCCTTGTTCGCTCCGGTGATCAGTGTGGTTGTCATGCCCACCACTGTCGTCGGCGCGGAACCGCACAGGCAGTACCTCGCGCTTCCTGGGAACGGCGGTACCAGGCAGCGGACGCCACCCCGGACGGGAAACCTGCCTGGTACAGGCGGTACCAGGCAGTGGCCGGAGAACCATCGCATACTGGATGAATGACCGGGAACGGAGAGCTGGGTGCCGCGCTTCGGCACTGGCGGGACCGGGTCGGCCCGGCCACGGTCGGCCTACCGGCCGGCGGCCCGCGCCGGGCGGCCGGGCTGAGGCGCGAGGAGCTGGCGATGCTCGCGGGGGTGTCGGCCGACTACATCACCCGCCTCGAACAGGGCCGGGCCTCCTCCCCGTCCGCGCAGATCCTCACCGCACTGGCGCGGGCCCTGCGGCTGTCCGGGACGGAGCGGCAGCACCTGTTCCTGCTGGCCGGCCGGCCGCCGCCCACCACCGGGCAGATGTCGGCCCACATCACGCCGGGGGTGCAGCGGCTGCTCGACCAGCTGGACGGCACCCCGGTCAGCGTCCACGACGCCGCCTGGACCCTGCTCAGGTGGAACCCGCTGTGGGCCGCGCTCTTCGGGGACCCGTCCGTGCTGCGCGGACGCGACCGCAACCTGCTCTGGCGCCACTTCTCCGGCGGGTCCGGTCGCGTCAGCCACACCGCCGAGCAGGAGGCCCGGTTCGAGGCTGCCACGGTCGCCGACCTCAGATCGGCGACCGCCCGCTATCCCGCCGACGCCGACCTGAGATCGCTCGTCAACGACCTGCGGAACCTCAGCCCCCGCTTCGCGGAACTGTGGGACGCGCACGTCGTCGGCGTCCACGAGTCGGACACCAAGACCGTCGACCATCCCGAGCTCGGCCCGCTCACGCTCGACTGCGACGTGCTCACCGTGCACGGCAGCGATCTCCGCATCGTCGCCTACACCGCCGCCCCCGGCAGCGAGGCCGCCGACAGGCTGAGGCTGCTCGCCGTCATCGGCATCCAGAGCATGTCACCGCCCTGACCCTCGGCGCGTCCTCGATGTCGAGCGGGTACGAGATGTCCTCCGCGCTTCACCTGGTGCGAGACCTCCGACGGCGACCCCGACCCGCACGAGGTCGGCATCGTCTTCAATTGGTGCCGAGACGGTCTCCGTGCTGACCTTCAGCCCGGACGGCGCCACCCTGGCCTCGGCCGGGAGTGACGGCGCGGTCCGGCTGTGGACGGTGCGGCCATCGGAACTGCTCCGCCGGCTGTGCGTCAACACCGGTGAACCGATCACCCCGGCACGGCGGAACCAGTACCTGCAGAACCTGCCCTCCACCGCCTCCTGCGGCTGAGGACCGGTCCGCGCCACCGGGTGCCCGGCCTTGCCTTTCAAAGAGGGACGGAGCGCCGGTCGGCCTGGTGAGTGTTCGCTCCGGAGGAGAACAGCAGGATCGTCCCCGCGAGGTAGAGGAGCCAGGCCGTGTTCGCCAGCGAGAAGGCCAGGTACTCGTACGAGTATCTGGCCAGGCCCCCGGCTGATCCGGCCATGTCCATGGCCTCCCATCCGAGGTGGTAACAGAGCGCTGTGTACGGCACGAGGCCCACCGCCATGACGGTCCGCGCCCCGGCGGCCCCGCCCCGCCGCCACGCCAGGGCCACCAGCGCTGCCAGGGCCGGCGTGACCACGCCGGCCGCGGTATGGAGCCACAGGAGGGTCTGGGCCTTGCTCAGCGCGAGCATCTCCCACCCGAGGGAACCGCCGGCCTTCCTCTCCATCTCCAGCTCCGCCTCAAGGCCGGGCAGGAGGGCGAGGCTGACTCCCGCGACCACCAGCTCGCACAGGGACGCCGCCAGCAGGCACATGACAGCGCGTCCCGGAACCCGAACCCGCATCCGCCCCTCCTTTCTCAGGAGCCGAGCATGGAGGAACCCACTTGTGAGGCGCTTGCGGATCGGTGCGCCACCGCGCGAGCCTCCCGAGGGAGCGGCGCCGCTCATGTCCGGCGGGCGTTCGGTCCGGTGAAGAAGAGCAGGATCGTCCCCGCGAGACAGAGGAGCCAGGCAAGGTTCAGCAGCCAGGCGGCCAGGTACGAGTGCCAGCCCAGGACTTCCCTGGCCCTCAGCAGCGACCCCCACCAGAGGCCGTAGCAGAACACCGTGTACGGCACGACGGTCACCGCCATGACGGTCCGTATCGCGACGGTCCCGCCCCGCCACCACGCCAGGGCCGCCAAGGCCAGCGTGATCGCCCCGGCCGCGGCGCACAACCACAGGAGAGTCTCGGCCCTGCCCAGCGCGAACTCGGTGTGGAAGCTCGTCCCGTCTCCGATCCTCCGCTGTCCTTCCAGCTCCGCCTTGAGGACGAACAGAAGAACGAGGCTGACCGCCGCGACCACCAGCTCGCACAGGGACGCCGCTAGCAGGCACATGACAGCACGCCCCGGAACCCGAACCCGCATCCGCCCCTCCTTTCTCGGGAACCGAGCATGGAGGAACCCACTTGTGAGACGTTTGCGGATCACTGCGCCGGGGGCAGGATGACGCCCACAAGCCGCCTGTCCGGACAAAGGCCGGCCCCTCACTGTGGAGCGGACCAGGGAATGTCCGTTTTTCCGGCCCGTGGAATCTCTGGCGTTGACCCCGCACCCGCGCATGGTAAGGATCGGAGGAGACTGATTACGGAGGTGTTACGCGATGGCCAAGGTGCTGATCGTCACAGGTGACGCGGCGGAGGACCTGGAGGTGATGTATCCCTACCAGCGGCTGCTCGAAGAGGGGTACGAGGTGGACATCGCCGCGCCGAGCGCCAAGAAGCTCCAGTTCGTGGTGCACGACTTCGTCGACGGCTTCGACACCTACACCGAGAAGCCGGGGCACACCTGGCCCTCCGACCTCGCGTTCGCGGACGTCGACCCGGAGCGGTACGCGGCGCTGGTCATCCCCGGCGGCCGGGCGCCCGAGTACATCCGCAACGACCGTGACTGCCTGGAGATCGTCAGGCATTTCGCCGGGGCCGGCAAGCCGATCGCGGCGCTCTGCCACGGGCCGATCCTGCTGGCGGCCGCGGGTGTGCTGAAGGGCCGGGAGAGCAGCGCCTATCCGGCCTGCGCCCCGGACGTCGAGGTGGCGGGCGCGACCTGGATCGACAGCGAGGCCCATGTGGACGGAAACCTGGTGACCGGGCGGGCCTGGCCCGACCACCCGGCGTGGATGCGCGAGTTCATGAAGGTCCTCCGTGTCGCAACCGGCTGAGAGTCAGGGGCTTCTCTCCTCGGTCCAGCGCGCGTTGCACGTACTGGAGGTGGTGGCGTCGGCCGGTGACGGTGTCACCGCCAAGGCCGTGGCGCGGCGCTGCGGTTTCAAGCTGTCCACCACGTACCACCTGCTGAACACGCTCATCCACGAGGGTTACCTGGTCCGGCTGCCCAACTCCCGGGGCTACGGCCTGGGCTACAAGCTCACGTCGCTGAATCAGCGTCTCCGCGACCAGCTCGGCAACACGCCGCTGGTGTCGGAGGCGCTCCAGCACGCCCACCGGGTCTGCGGCACCGCCGTCTACTACAGCGTGCTGCGGGACGCCCACCTCGTGGTCGCGGAGGTGGTCGACTCGCCCGAGACGCCGCGCGTGCAGCCGCTGGACGTGGGCTTCCACGAGGCGGCGCACGCGACGGCGTTCGGAAAGGTGCTCCTCGCGCACCTGCCCGCCCGCCGGACCTACCTCGCCGAGTTCGGGCTGCGCCGCCTCACCAGCAGCACGATCACCCGGATGGAAGACTTCGAGGAGGAACTGGACCGGGTCAGGGCGACGGGCGTGGCCCAGGAGGTCGAGGAGTTCCGTCCCGACCTCGCCTGCGTCGCCGTTCCCGTCCTCGACGCCTCGGCGGGCGTGGTCGGCGCCGTCGCCGCCTCGGCCCCGCTCGGCTACTTCCGCGCACACCGCGACCTGATGATCGAGGGCGTACGCGAGAGCGCTCGGCTGCTCGGCCCGTACGGCTGACGGCGGCCGCATGACGGTCCAACGGACGACCTCCGTGGCTCACGCGGGCGCCGAGGGTCGGCAGGTCCCACGGAGCAGAACGGGCCGTGTCCCCTCGCGGTGCGCGGGGACACGGCCCGTGGCGTGTCTCTAGCGGAGCGAAGCCAACCGGTCCGCCGCCACTACGGCGACCCACACCATCGCGGTGATCGCGCCGATGGCCAGGGTCAGCGATCCCGCCTGGCCGCCCGACATCGCCCAGATGTCGCCGAGGGCGAAGACCAGGCCGCTGAGCCGCGAGGCGGCGGCGAAGCCGGGGCGGCCGGCGCGGGAGAAGTGGCGGCCCAGCACGAAGCAGGCGGCGATGAGCGCGGTGAACGCGATGGATCCGGCGACCATGTGCATGAGACCGCTCCCGCTCAACGTACCCGTCTGGCCCAGCGGGGTGCCTGCCGGGAAGCCGTCGCCCGGGTCCATCACGAACACCCCGGCGGCGGCCATCGCGACGCCGTTGACCAGGATCAGCCTGGGCGCCCAGGTGCCGCCGGGCGTGCCGCGCAGCACCCGGCGCAGGCCGATCGCGCCCGCGATCGTCAGAGCACCGCTGACCAGGAAGTTGGCGATCTGCAGCCAGCCCAGATCGCCGGTGCTCAGCATGCTCAGGGGGTGACGCGTCAGGTCGAAGCCCTCGCGGGTGAAGGCCTGGGCCAGCGACACGACCGCGAAGAGGGTCGTGGCGGCGACGGAGCAGGTGAGCAGGGCGCGCGTCGCGGGGATGACGGGGACGACGGTGCCGGACTGGACGGCGGTCATTGGGATTCCTCTCTGGTGCGACGGGGATCCGTCGCCGTACTCGGTCCGCCGGTCTCACCCGGCCTCGCTGACGCGTCGAACGAGGGGGCCGGGAATCGACACTGCCCCGCCGTCACGCCCCTGGACTGCGAATACGCCACCCCATGCGCATTCCCTGTCACATCGGGCCGCGCCCCGGGTCAGGCATCGACTCCGCCGCGCGGCTCGGGCCCGCCGCACGGACCACTGTCGGATACCGAGCGAAGGAACCTCTGGAACCCGGCCCAGCAGGCCGGGCGATAATGTTCAATAGTTCGTCCGATGTATCGGCGTCCGAGAGGGATGAGATGAATTCTCGCCCGGAGGACCTGGTGCCCAACCCGCGGCGTCAACTGCTGGAACAGACGTTGACGAAGGTCAGGGCACGGGTCGCCATCCTGGAGACCGCCCTCGACCCGGCCCACGGCCGGCTCACCGGCCGGCGGACCTGGGTGGGCCCGAAGGCCCGGACGTTCACCGAAGACCTCACCGCCCGCCGCGTACGACTACGCCAGGCGGCCAGGGCGCTCGTCGACGCCCTGGAGGAGGAACTCCGCTCCGCCCCGGCCAAGGTCCCGCCCTCCGCCGCGCGGTACTGACCCGCGCCGGCGACGCCGCCCCGGCACGCCGGTGCCGATCCCGGGCGGTCACCGACCAGCGCGGCGGACCTGAGCCCGGTAGTGGTCGAGGACGTCCTGGCGGAGGAGGTGACCGAAGCCCGCGGCCTCGATGCGCAGGCCGAGTTGCGCCTCGGTCACGCCGAGCGCGACGGCGGCGTCGGCCAGGTTCCAGCCGGCCGCGGCGAGCCGGGTCAGCAGATGACCGCGGCGGACCTGGTTCTCCGACAGACGGAACGTCTTGAGGTACGCGAGCCGGCCGGCGCCGTCGGTGACGAGCTCGCCGATGTGGTTCTCCCGCCGACGTTCGAAGGGCGGCAGGAAGCGCAGCCGGTTCCGGTCGGCTCGGCGAGCCATCCGGCGGTGGAACCGCAGCGGCATCCGGCTGGGCGTGCGGTCACGCTCGGCCGGCCCGCGCAGCTGGGTTCCGTACGCCGCGGCGGAGGTGCCGTCACGCGTCCAGCTCGCCACGAACCCGTGCGGAGTGTAGGAGAGGTACTCGGTCCGCGGGTCCACCTCGACGACGCCGGACTCCGCGTCGTAGAGGCGGGCGTCGAGCCGCAGGTCCTCGATCGGCTCCTCGCGGACCAGCGGGACGAGCCGTACGCCACCCCAGACCTGCGCGGGGCGGGTGGTGAGCCCGGTGAGGGCGAGATCTGTCATGCGTCCTCCCGCAGGAACCCCTCGACGCGGCGCGCCAGGTGGGCACGGAGCTCGAAGATCCCGGTGCGCCCCTCCGCGAACCGGGCCAGCTCCACCAGGGCGACCAGGTTCTCGGCGTCCCGAATCCCGGCGGTCGGGACGGTGGGCGCCAGCCGCCGTACGTCGAAGTCGGCGGCGTCGTACACCGGGTTGAGGTGCACGACGGCGCAGCCGTGGTCCGGGTCGAGCCGGGTGCGCCAGATCCGCAGCACCTCTCCCGCGAGCCCCGGCGGTGAGTTGTCCCATCCGTCGGAGACGATGACGAGGCGCCCGGGTTCGCGTTCAAAGCCGTGTTCGAGGCCGTCCAGGATGCGCTCGCCGAGCGGCGTCGCCCCGTACGGATGGACGAGCAGCGCGTCCGTACGACCCGACAGCCACAGCGGCGTGTACTCGGCGGCCAGCGCCTCCAGCAGGAAATGGCAGGCGAGCGCGACGGCGAGCGGACGGCGGCGCTTGTGCCCCGAGCCGTACGCGGAGAAGCTGTCGTCGAGGACGGCGGCCACCGCGCCCCAGCTCCCGGCCTGATCGCCCGCGGTCCGGCGGGCGGCCGCGCGCAGCGCCGCCGTCAGCTCGGCGCGGCGGCGCACGCGATCATCCAGCGAGAGGGCGAGCACGTACGACGCCAGCCGGGTCAGCGGCATCGTGGTGAGGTCGGCCCGCACCGCGTCGACCTTCAGGCCGCGCGCCGACTCCTGCAGGCGCAGCCGCTCCAGCCGGGTGAGCCGGGGCGCGATGCGCTCCAGGAAGGTGGCGCGGGCGATGCGGTGCTTCGCCGCGAACCCCTCCGCCACCGTGTAGGGCAGCCTGTACAGCGCGGCCTGCTCGTAGTGGGCCCGCCGCCAGGTCTCCAGGATCGGTGTGGTGTAGGCGGCCGGCCGGTGCGGGGTGAACAGGAACGGCCCCAGCTCCCCGGCCGGGCTCAGGTGGGCATGGCGGACGGCGTCCCTGACGGCGCCGCGGTACTTCACCGCGTCGAACGCGAAGTCGGGACGGGCGGCCAGCCAGTCCCGCATGATCGCCCTGGTCCGCCGGTTGTTGACCCTGGCGCGGCGCAGCTCGCGAAAGAGCCGGTACACCCGGGGCGGTGGCAGCAGGGCCAGTCGCCGGGCGATCAGGCGCCCCTCGGCCCGACGCTGCCCCAGGTCCGCCTCCCCCGCCGTGACCAGCAGGTTTCGAGCGATCAGTACGGCGTTGTGGTCGTTGACGTCCAGGGCGAGGGTGGCCGCGTACAGGTCGCGGTAGTTGCCCAGCAGGTACTCGTGCAGGAAGTCCAGCGAGAGGCTCTGCTGCTCCGCCCCGGAGTGGAACTCACGCTGGCCGGTGGCGGTGATCGCCGCGTTCACGAACAGCAGGACGTCCTCGGCGGCGATCAGATCCGCACTGGTCTCGATCTCCGCCTCCGGGATGGTGTACGGGGCCGGCCGGGGAATGGGGGCACGAGCTGCGAATCATCGCTTCAAAGGCGGGTCCCGGAAGTCGCACCGAAGTCCCGCGGCCGACCCCGGAAGGCTAGCACCGACATATCCCCTTCTTCTTCCTTATTTCCCGCCACCGCGGGGCCCGTCTCACCATCGGTACGTCCGGATGAACCGGCCCCGGTCACGGAATGGGCGATGCCGGCCATCCTCGACGGTCGCACCACCTGCCCGGACCTACTTCTCCCACCACAAGGGGAAGTGGATGCGCGTGTGCGTCAATGTCGACGGCATCACCCAGTGCGCGACCAACGGCAACAAGACCGGACCCGGCGGAAGCAAGTGGTGGGACGACTGACCTCGATCCAACAGAACGAACCGGGTCGGCCAATGGTCGCTGTTCCGGCAAGCTCGTCAGTGGCCCGCGGAACAGGAGCCACCAGTGGAGGCGACGGAGAACCGTTCCCGGTGAGAACCGGGAGTTGAACCTGACCTCGGCCCTCTGCCCGCTCGGCAGAGGGCCGAGGCGAAACGGCGGACAGTTCGGATACGGCATAATCGCCCTGCCCGTTGCACGCCGATTCGAGGAGCGTCATGACCGGTTCCGGGGCGGCGGGATGGTTCGGCGTCAGCGCGCGTGGCTGGGCTGATCTCGATGTGATCCGCGCCAGGCTGGAAGCGGGCGCCGACCCGAACTCGGGCGCCTACGCCTTCGGCGGCTACGACGGAAAGCCGCTGCACCTCGCGGCCGAGTGGGGAACGCCCGAGTCGGTGACCGAGCTGGCCGGTCACGTCGACGACGTCGACGCCGAGTTCGACGACCGGACCGCCCTGTGGGTGGCCGTCTTCGCCCACCGCCTGGACAACGCCCGCGCCCTGGTCGCCGCCGGAGCGGACCCGTGGCGGCCCATGATGGCCGGCTGGTCTCCTGGACGGCTCGCCCTCGCCGGTCCGGCGTCCGGCCTGTTCCCGATCCCCGCCGGGTACCCCGGCCTGTCCCCCGTCGAGGCCGCGACGGTCGCGGAGGCGCGACGCCTGATCGCCGCGCTGGGGGAATTCGACGAAGAAGGCTTGAGCGTGGCGTGCGTGGCGAACATCAGCGCGGCCGAGGCCGCTCGGCGGTTGGCGGCCCGGCCGGCCGACGACGCCGACGTCGAGGCGACCCTGGACGATCCGTGGTCCGACTTCGACGGCAGTCTGGGGATCGTCGGGGTCACCGACGTTCCCGGCGGATGCGTCGTCACCCAGCCGTGGGGATACGTCCCCTACACGCCCGAAGTGACCCTGCCGCTGTCGGTGGGAACCGTCTGCCACAGCATGGGCGCCAACCCCAAGAGCGGAAACCAGGGGGCCGTGAGCCGCGACGGCGTCCTCGAGGACTCGGACACGCATCCCGGCGGCGGCGACGCCGGTGGACACCTGACGGCCGATGAGATTCTCGCCGAGTACCTTTACCAGGGGGAGTCCGTGGCCTATTGCTGTGCCGCAGCGGGACTGCGGCTGCCCGACGCGCGGGCCGTCGTCGGCCCACCGGATCTGTGGTTGCGGCTACCGGAACGAGACCGCTGATCCCCCTCTACGCCTGTCTCAGCGGTGGTGGGCCGGGCGCGGAGTCGTGCGCGTCGCGGGCTTCGAGGAGGGCGGGGAGGTGCTCCCCGCTCCAGGCGCGTGCGGCCGCGATGAGGGTCAGCAGGCTGCGCCCCAGCGTCGTCAACTCGTACTCGACCCGGGGCGGGTTCTCGTCGTACGCAGTGCGGGTGACCAGACCGTCGCGTTCCATCGCCCGCAAGGTCTGGGTGAGCACTTTCGGGGTGACGCCGCGCAGCGGTCCCCGCAGTTCGGTGAACCGCCGCCGGCCGCCTTCGAGACAGAGCACGACCATCGCGGTCCACTTGTCGCCGATCTGTATCGGCATGGCGCTGGACGGGCACACGGGGTCGAACATCTGCGGGTCCAGGGGTTCGATCATGGACGCGAGGCTATCCCAGTATCTTTGAGGTAACCAGTATCTCCCAGATACCGTCCTGTCCGGCGGCGACCTACGCGGCCGGATTGGAGCGACATGAGCGACATCGTCATCTTCGGGGCAGGGGGCCGGGCGGGACGGGCGGTCACGGCCGAGGCACGTGAGCGCGGACATCGCGTCACGGCAGTGGTCCGGGATCCGGACAGGTACCCCGGCATTCAGGCGGACGGCGTCCGCGTGGTGCGGGGCGACGTCACGGACGCATCGGCGATCTCCTCGATCGCGCTCGGCCATGACGCCGCGGTTCAGGCGGTGAGCCCGTTCTCCGGCCCGGAGCAGGGCTTCGCCGACCTCGACCCGCGGTTCTTCGTGAAGGCGGCCGACGCCCTGCTGCACGGCCTGGCCGAAGCGCGCGTGCCCAGGCTCGTCCTGGTCGGGCTGTTCGCGAACCTCCGCGACGCCCACGGGCGTCCGGTGATGGACGACCCCTCGGTCTTCCCCGCTGAGATCCGGCCGTTCGCCATCGCGCACACGGCCGGTCTGGACCGGCTCCGCGAGGCTGGGGACACCGCGGTCGACTGGCTCATGCTGACCCCGCCCGCGCTGCTGGAATCGACGGGCCCCAGAACCGGCCGCTACCGGATCGGGGGAGAGAGCGTGCCACAGGCGGCATCGGCGCACCTGTCCTACGCGGACCTCGCGGTGGCGGTGATCGACGAGATCGACACACCACGACACCACCGCACCCGCGTCTCCGTCTTCGACTGAGCCGGGCACAGCACTTTCCCCGCGAGCGACCAGAGGCCGCTGAAACGAGGCCGTACGGCACGGCTGTGGACGCGACCTCGCGGGGGCGTCATCGATCGTCGAGGCCTTCGAGGATCGCGCGGACCTTACCGGCTTCGGCGTGCTGCGGACCGTATCTCCGCTCCAGGTCGCCCAGCAGGTCCTCCAGCGTGCGTCTGGCCTGGGCCCGGTCGCCCGAGCCGAGTTCCACCAGCCCGATCTGACGCCGGAGTTCGAAGATCCGCTCCTCGTCGGCGCCGAATCGCCTCTCGTCGGCCAGGAGCTCACGGAACTGCTTCAGGGCGAGACTCATCTCCCCGACCGCCGCGTGGCAGTTCGCCTCCATCAACCGGCATCGCAGTGCGAGATTGTTGCCCGGCCCCTCCACCCTGGCGACATCGGCCGCCAGCCGATGGAACTCGGGCGCCGCCCGGCGGTAGTCCCCGCCGAGGAAGAGCGCCTCGGCGAGCTCGATCCGCAGGTCCACCACCTCGGAGCTGGCCGAGCCGAACGAGCCCTCGGCGGGACGCATCACCTCCGCCAGCACGTCCGCCGCCTGGGTGAAGCGCGATTCCACCTTGAGCTTCCTGGCATCCCTACGGGCGCGTTCGAAGTCATCGCGTCCGATCTGCGCAGATTCTCCGGCGAGCCTGATCCGCGGCGGCCGTACCGGATCGGCGGGCCGGCGGTTCCGGTTCGCTCCCAGGGGAGCGACGCGTCCGACGACCGCGGCGTACATGCGCACCGGGTGCGGCGCGTCCAGGTTCACGTAACCGGGAAAGGGCGGCAGCTCGCGGCAGAAGTCCAGCAGCCGCTCGTAGACCACCTCCGCGGTGGCCGGCCGTTCCTCGGGCGACTTGGCGAGCAGCCACAGGACCAGCCGCTCCAGACCTTCGGGGATGCCCTGCCTTCTGGCGCGTAGCGGCCGGGGCGGGACGTCCGTGTGGTTGCGCATCGAGGCCAGCGCGGTGGGGGCGGCGAACTGGTTCTCGCCGGCGAGCATCTCGTCCAGGATCACGCCGAGGGAGTAGAGGTCGCTCTGCGGGCCGGCGACTCCGGTCGTGGCCTGCTCCGGTGCCATGTACGCCGGTGTGCCGAGCACCTCGCCCGTTCTGGTGAGCCGGGTCGTCTCCGCGCCGGCCCGGACGGCGGCGATCCCGAAGTCGAGCACCTTCACCGTGCCGTCGGGGCTGAGCATCAGGTTGGCGGGCTTGAGGTCGCGGTGTACCAGCGAGTTGGCGTGGGCCACGGCCAGCACCGAGCAGACCTGGGCGGCGATCGCCACCGCCCAGCCGACGGGCACCTCCGTCTCGTCGAGGAGCGCGGAGACGGAGGCGCCGTTGACGAGCTGCATGACGAGGTAGAGGTCGTCGCCGTGCGATCCGCAGTCGTAGACCGTGGGAACCCCCGGGTGCTCAAGCCGGGCGGTGATCCGTGACTCGCGCACGAAGCGTCTGGTCAGTTCCTCGTCGCTCCGGCCGTCGGGCAGTTTGTCGGCCCTGATGAACTTGATGGCGATCGGCCGGTCGAGGCGCTTGTCGTAGCCGAACCAGACCTCGCCCATTCCTCCCGAGCGACGCGACAGGGGGTCCAGCTCGTAGCGGGCTCCGATGATCGTCCGCCTGCTCAAAACCGCCCGCCTTCCAGAGATGTCGTGAATCCCCGGGATCTTCCGAGGAGACGCATAGGTTGATCGGCCGGACCACGGCTCGCGTTCCAACTAATGAGTGATTTCGTCGGCTAAAAGTGAATGATATTCAGAAGAACAGCAGATCGGCGGTGTCCGAGGCGTCGGCGGCGTACTCGGGGTCGGTGAGCGGCTCGATGTCGAAGCAGACATGAATAACATTAACGGATATATGAGGATATTTCTCGCCGAATACTCCGTATCCTCTGATCGGCGGGGCGGGACCGCTCGTTCCGCCGTGTCCGCCGGTACGGCGGTGCCGCGCTAAGATCGCGCATCGTGCTTTCGGATAATTTCTGGCGGATTATCAGGATTGGATTAGTAGGTCTGGTTCTTGCGGCGGCGGTCGCGGGCCTGGTGCTCGGCGACGCCTGGCTCTGGGTGGCCGTCGAATGGTCGCCGCCGGCCTATGCGGGCTTCTACGCGCCCGGCGGGTTCGACACCCCGACGACTGTGACGCTGCTCGTGGCCGCCCCGGTGAAGGCCGCGCTCCTGTGGCTGATCCTGCGTGCCCCCGCGCCCGGACCGCTGAACCGCCGGGAGAAGGCACTGCGCCGGCTGCTGTACCTGGCGGTGGCGTACGCCCTCGTGCTGTGGTACCCGATCGCGCTGCTTCCCGACGCGGTCGACGCGGCGTTCCAGCTCGCGCTGTGGACCGCGATCGACGTCCTCTACCTGTTCGTCATCCGCTGGCGATCCCGCATGCTGCGCGCCGCGGCCGGAGCGATGTTCGCGGTCGAGCTGGCCGGAATGGCCGACGAACTGCTCGACGAACTCGACCTCCCTGAGCTCGGGTCGGGCGACATCGTCGCACTGGGCCTGATGCTGGGCGGAGTGGCGGCGACCGTCATCACGGTCGTCGGGCAGCGGCGCGACGGCCGGTGGAGCCTCGGCACGCAGGTCGCCGGGTGGTTGTCGGTGGGCGTCTACGCGCTGACGATCCCGCTCAACATTCTCCTCGCGAGGATCTCCAGCGGCAGTCTGGCGATGCTGGTCACAATGGACGCGGTCGGGCTCGTCGGCACCGTGTGGATCGCGGCGACCGCCCGTGAACTGCCCGTTGAGGGCCGCCCGGCGGACCTTCCACCCGCGCGGCGGCGCGTGCCCCGCGTGGCGGTGGCGGCCGTGGCCGTACTGCCGATCATCGCACTGGTCCACCCGGAGCAGACCCCGCACCTCACCTACACCGGCTGGTCGATGGACTGCTATGACCGGCCCAGCTTCGGCGACCTGAAACCCGCGGAACGCGACGCCGCGTTCCTGTGCCGGGCGCGGAACACAGATGGCGGGGTCCCGCCCATGTTCCCGGACAGCCTGTCGGACCAGGGAGTCCTCGCGTACGGGCGGGCGCTGTGCCGTGCGAAGGACCGCGACGAGCAGGAGGCGATTCTGACGCGGGCCGGGAGCGCGCGGCCCGCCTGGGGCGCGGACCCGTGGGACCTCGTCTACGTCTGCCCGGAGATCGTCGGCGCGACCCATCCCGAACTGCTGCGGTCGACCGCGGAGACGGAGGCGGCGAACACCGCCTACATCGCCGAGGAGAACGCGAGGTGCCGCGACCCGTGGCCCCGGACGAAGGGTGTCGTCCAGGCCACGGCCAAATACTTCCTGTTCGCCGACGGCGATCACGGCTATCTGGTCCACGACCCCGGAGACGAAGCGGTCGGCGAGGCGGCGGAACGGGCGATAGACAAGCTCTACGACGACCGCACCCTCATCGGGGTGGCCGGCAGCGCGGTGCTCGTCGGGCACGTCGCGGACGTCATTGATCTGTGCCTTACCGTGAAGGCCCTCCGCACCGCGCCACCACGGCGGATGACCGGGTGGGACCAGGTCAACGAGGTGCCGATCGTCAGCCGCAGCGGCCGGCTCACCGTGCCGGAGATGGGCGAGGGCGGAGAGGTGGGCGCGGGCGCCCCGATGCCGAACCTGGCGATCGCGGGAAAGGGCCGCTACCGGCTCCGTGTCTACGTGCGGGTCAATGCAGGAGAGGAGCAGCACCTGGTCGTCGTGTTCCCGGGCGCGTCGAGGAAGAGGCTCAAAGTCAGCTTCTCGGCCGTGAACGACCGAGCTTGCAGCTCCTCGCCGTCGATGGGTTCGACGGTTCAGGCCGCGTCGTCGGCAGCGTGACTCACTGCCCAGCCCGCCACCCCGCGCGAGGCGATGTTGCGGGCCGCGTTGACGTCGGCGTGCTCAGCGAAGCCGCACGACGTGCAGGAGAAGGTCGCCTGGCCGGGCCGGTTCCTCTTGTCCACGTGCCCGCACGATGAGCAGGCCTGCGAGGTGTGGGCCGGATCGACGTGAATCACGGCGACGCCCTGGCGGGCGGCCTTGTAGGCGATGAAGGAGCCGAGCTGGTGGAAGCTCCACGAGTGCAGTGTGACCCGCTGGGGCTTGCGGAGCCGTACCCGGTCACGGATGCCCTGGAGATCTTCCAGGGCGATGCCTTGCCCGGTGCGTGCAGCCTCGGTCACGATCTGCTTGGCGATGGTGTGGTTGGTGTTCGCGGCGAACCGGGCCTCGGCCCGGCGACGCCGCTTCAGCAGCCGTTTGGCGGATTTGGTCTGCTTCGCCTGCAGGCGGCGGCGCAGCTCGCGGTGGCGGTGGCGGACCGCGTTCAGGGCCTTGCCGCTGTGGCGAACCCCGCCACTGGTGGTCGCGATGTTCGCGATCCCCAGATCCACCCCCAGGAATCCATCCGGGGCGGCGACCGGCCGGTCGGGAATGTCACAGGTGGCGATCAAGAACCACATGCCGTCGCGGTACAGCAGGTCCGATTCGCCCTTGCGGTAGACGGCCAACGTCTGGAGTTGCTCGGCCGAGGCGGTGAACGCCACGCTCTTCATCCGCCCGCGCGTGGTCCAGATCGACACTGTGCGCGCGTCCATCTGCCAGGACAGGCAGCGGTCGTCGAACGGCTGGGCCGCACCGGGACGAAAGACGATCGGTTTGGCCAGGGCCCGCTCGCGCCGCGCGGAGCCGGGCCTGCCCACGTTGCCGTTGCGGACATTGGCGTGCAGCGTGGCGTAGGCGTCGGCGACCTTCTTGATGACATGCTGCGCGGCTTGGGCCGCCAGCCGGTAGTCGTCCTTGATCTGCCCATAAGTGTGCCGGCGCAGGTCGTAGTTACGAAACACCCGCCGGTGGTGGGCGAGCGCTGAGGCCCAGGTGGCCGCGGCGTTGACCACGCACAAGGTCGCCTCCAGCGCCGCCGCCTGCTCAGGCGTCGGCAGGAGTCTCACCTGCACCACCAGCTTCACAACGCCCAAACTATCCTTTGGCCCATGTCACCGTGATAGGAATCCGACCTGCGCCGGGGCCGAACCGTTGTCCGCACGCTGCACGCGCATTCGGTCTTCACACCCGGGTATCGGTGCGGGGTCTTCACCGGCGAACCGCCGCGTCGCCGCGAAGAAATCATGATCGAGGTATGCGGCTTGTTGAGTTCAACGGCGAGCGCGACCATGTCCGCCTGCTCGTCGGCTGCCCGCCCAAGGTCGTCCTTGCGGCCCTGGTCGATTCCCTCAAGGGCGTCTCGGCCCGCCTGCTGCGCAAGGAGTATCCCGCTGTCCACAGGTATCTGCGGGGCGGCCGCTTGCGGTCTCCGTCCTACGTCGCCGCCTCCTGCGGCGGCGCCCTTTTGAGCCTTATCAAAAAATACATCGAAAACCAGGAGCGCCCGGACCAACGACCGGACGTTCACAACCCCAGGACCGGGAAGCGATTCCTCCCGGGCGTGAACGCCCGGGGTTCCCCGCTAGATAACGCTGAAGGCGTCCCGGGCGCCGACGGGGCGGTGGCCCGGGTGTGGGCGCTGACGTGCCCACAGATCGAGCAGACCGACCCCTGGCGGTCCGCGCGCTGCGAGTGCTGGCCCGCTACGCGCCCGAGGACCTGCCGCGCCGAGCATGCCCATTGGGCGAGGTACGCCAGATTCTTAGCTTGGAGGCAATGGTTTCGGAGACGGTGAACGACAGCAGCGACGCCATCGCGAGCACCGGTCTCTTCTACTACGGCTTCCACGTCATCGACGGAATCGGGATCCTCCCCTTGTCGCAGGGCCTTGGCATCGGCTATCTGGGCTCTGTCGGCGTGGACATCATGCAGGTGCTGTGGGATGCCGAAGTCGTCGTGCTGGCCTTCGCGCTGCCCGTGCCCATGGTGGCCGTGGCGGCCTTGCTCCGGCGAAGGTGGCGGGATCGAAACACCCTGGCCCTAGGAGTCGTTCTGGGAATTCTCGCGGGATGTCCTTGGCCGATCGGCTCTGCCTTCCGAACAATCGAAACCGCTCGGGGGGCGACATCATCGAGGAGCTGTACCGCGAGCACTGGCCGCTCGTGTGCGGGTTCCTCCTGCGCAGGACCCGTGATCCGCATCTCGCCGAGGACCTGGCGCAGGAGACGTTCATCAAGACGACCAGGGCACTGCCCGGCTGGCGGGGGGGGAGAACGCGGCGGCGTGGCTGCTCACGATCGCGCGTAACGCCCTGGTGGATCACGTACGCAGGAGCCACCGCGAGCCGGCCCTCCCGAACCCCGACGAGCTGGGCGTGCCGCCACTTCAGTCGAGGGGACCCTGAGCTTATCGGCGATCGCCTCCGACTCCTCGCCGGCCCTCATCATGGCCGCCGGCTCGGAAACGAGTCCGAGGTGGCTTTTCAGCAGCACGGTCGGCACATCGACGTCGCGGACAGCCAGGTCACGGCTGTCGCCTTTCGCGTCGGCCCACACGCCGTCAGCGAGGTTGAGCCGCTTCACATGGCTGTCGACTGGCGCGATATCCGAGTCGTAGCTGGACACCCTGGCATGAGCCGCCTTCACGACTCCGTCCAGGGCCCGGGCGATGCGGAGCACGCTGCCCGCTCCCCCGGGCACCGCGTCGAACATGACGAGTCCGATCCGGTTGCCCGGACGCGCGTACAGCGCGCCGCCGATGTCGTCGCGGCTCAGTTCGAGTTCCTCCGCCGCCCCCTCCGGCATCGCGTAGAGCAGCGAGTGCCGGCTCGCCGTGTTGGTGGCGAGCGGTACGACGAGGTGGTCGAAGTCCAGCGCCAGGATGTCGGTCTCGTAGGGGTGGGCCGGCGAGCGCCGCCGAAGTGTTCCGGTGCAGTCCGTGCCACTCAGCGGGTGCGACTGGGACCGGCTCCGGCAGCCGGGGGAGGGGCACCGCGCGTCGACGGCCGCCCCGGCCATCTGACGGAGCACTACCGTAGCTCCTGGCGCTCCTTCGGGTGGAGCACGCTGGACAGGAAGGCCCTGGTCCGTTCGTGACCCGGGTTGGCCAGGAGTTCGCGGGGCCGGCCCCGCTCGACGACCACGCCGTCGGCGAAGAAGGTCAGCCAGTCGCCGACCTCCCGGGCGAAGGCGATCTCGTGGGTCACCACGACCATCGTCATCCCCTCGGCGGCCAGGCCCTTCATGACCTCCAGCACCTCGTCGACCAGCTCCGGGTCCAGGGCGGAGGTGGGCTCGTCGAACAGCATCAGCGCCGGGTTCATCGCCAGCGCCCTGGCGATGGCCACCCGCTGCTGCTGGCCACCGGAGAGCTGGTGGGGCCGCTTGTGCGCGTGGTCGGCCAGGCCAACCCGCTCCAGGTGCTCCATGGCCAGCACCCGTGCCCGGTCCGCCGGGGTGCCCAGGACGTGGACGGGGCCGCAGGCGACGTTCTCCAGCGCGCTGTGGTGGGCGAACAGGTTGAAGCGCTGGAACACCATGCCGATGTTCCTGCGGAAGGCGGCGAACTCCTTGGGCGTCCAGGGGTGGTACCTGCCGCCGCGCAGGGTGTGGCCGACCTCCTGGTCGAGCACCCGCAGGCTGCCGTCGAGCACCGGCTCCAGTCCGTTGATGCACCGCAGGAACGTGGACTTGCCCGAGCCCGACGGGCCGATGACGCAGCTCACCTCGCCGGCGGCCACGGTGAGGTCCACGCCGTTGAGCACCTGCACCTCGCCGTAGCTCATCCGGACGCCCGAGGCCCGTACGACCTGCTTGTCCGGCGCGTTCATGCGGCCGCCTTCGGCAGGATCCTGGCGGCCAGGCCGCCGCCGCGCACCAGCCGTACGGCCTCGGAGCCGAAGCGGCGTTCCAGTCTGCCCTGCAGGAAGGTCGCCACGGCGGTCATGAGCATGTACCAAAGGCTCGCCACGATCAGCAGCTCCATGATCAGATTGTTCACCTTGTAGATCTGGCTGGCATTGGTCATCAGGTCGTGCCCGGCGACCACGTAGACCAGCGAGGTGGTCTTCAGCATGGAGATGAACTCGTTGCCGGTGGGCGGGATGATGATGCGCAGCGCCTGGGGCAGCACGATGACCCGCATCCGCTTGGCCGGGGTCATGCCCAGCGCGTACGCCGCCTCTGTCTGGCCGTTGTCGACGGCCTGGATCCCGGCGCGCACGGTCTCGGCGAAGTAGGCCGCCAGGTTCAGCCCCAGCCCCAGCATGGACGCGGTGAAGCCGGTCATCACCTCGTTGGTGTCCCACTTGACGCCGATCATGGTGAACGGGATCTTGAGCACCAGCTCGGGGAACAGGAATGCCAGGTTGTACCAGAAGATGAGCTGCACCAGCACCGGCGTGCCACGGAAGAACCAGATGTAGAACGTGGCCAGCCCGCTCAGCACCGGGTTGTGCGCCAGCCGCATGATCGCGACCAGCACGCCCAGGATCAGCCCGAGGACCGTGGCCAGGACCGAGATCTCGATGGTCACCCAGACCCCGCTCAGGATCCGCTCGTGGAACACGTACTCGGCGACCTTGCCCCAGTCCAGGTTCGGGTTGGCCACGATGAGGTAGGCCAGCTGGGCCGCGACCGCCAGTGCGACCGCCGCGGCCAGCCAGCGGCCCCAGTGCCAGGTCCGCGCGACGGGGATCGGCCTGCCCGACGCGTCGGTGATCGGTTCGGTCCGCACGGTCACTTACCGCCGTTGATCACAGCGGACTGGACGGCCAGCTTGTCGAGGTTCCACGCCGCGAGCAGCTTGCCGTACTCCCCGCTCTGGATGAGCGCGTCCAGCGCACCCCTGACGGACTCGATGAGCTCCTTGTTGTCCGGCTTCATCCCGATGCCCCACGGGCTCTCGGTGCCTTCGAGGGCGATCGCCTCCATGGCGAGCTTGGGATCTGCGGACTTGTAGGCGGCCACCACGTAGTCGGTGACGGTGGCCTGCGCGCGACCGTTGCGCACCTGGAGCATGGCCTCCGTGTCGCCGGGGAACTTCAGGATGTTCACCGCGGCCTTGCCGTCCTTCTTGCAGTCGGCGTCGTAGTTCTCGGCCAGCTCCATCGAGGAGCCGTTGTCGACGACGGAGACGGTCTTGCCGCAGATGTCCGCCGGCCCGGCGATGCCGGCCGGGTTGCCCTTCTTGACCAGCAGCGCCGAGCCCGCCTGCACGTAGTCGACGAAGGTGACCTGTCCCTGCCGCTCGGGGTTGTCGGTCATCGAGGAGATGACGAAGTCGTAGCGACCGGTGAGCACCCCGGGGATCTGCGAGTTGAACTCCTCGTCGGTGATGGTCACGTTGACGCCGAGCTTCCTGGCGATGGCCCTGGTCAGGGCGGGGTCGAAACCGATCGCCGTCTTGCCGTCACTGGCGAACATCTCCATCGGCGGGTAGCCCATGGAGGAGACGACCTTCAGGCCGGCGGACTTCACGTTCGCCGGAGCCTTGGCGGCGAGGTCCTTGTCGGGGGTAATGGCGTTGATGACGTCGGCCGCCTTCTCCTCGGTGGGAGCCGGGTCGAGGACGACGTCCGGCGCCGCGGCCGCCGCGTCGGACGGGCCGCCGTCCAGGGACTGGGCGCCGCAGGCCGTGGTGGCGGCCAGCAGTGCGCCGGCGGCGAGCGTGGTGAGAATCCGGGTGTTCAAGGGGGTGCTCCTTCAGGAGTGCTGCCAGCGGACTTCGCCGCCGACGACAGTGGTCATGACCTTGGTGCGCAGCACCGCGTCTGGCGACTCCACGAAGGGGTCGGTGTCCACCGCGATGAAGTCGGCGAGCTTGCCGGGAGCGAGGACGCCCTTGCGGTCCTCCTCGCCCGCGGCGTAGGCCGCGCCGAGGGTGTGGGCGGTGAGGGCCTCGCCCATGCTCAGCCGCTGCTCGGGCTGCCAGCCACCGGCGGGCGTGCCGTCGGTGCGGGTACGGGTCACCGCGGCGTACAGCGCGGCGAAGGGGTTGGGGTGCTCGACCGGGGCATCTGAGCCGAAGGCCAGCGCGACGCCGACGTTCAGCATCCCACGCCAGGCGTAGGAGGCCAGCTCGTGCCCGGCCAGCAGGGAGTCGACCAGGTCGATGTCGCTGGTGCAGTGCACGGGCTGCATCGAGGCGGCGATGCCCAACCTGGCCATCCTGGTCAGGTCGCCGGTCCGCAGGTGCTGGGCGTGCTCGATGCGGTGCCGCAGCCCCGCCGTACGGCCGACGGCCTCGTAGGCGTCGATGACCAGGTGGTTGGCCTGGTCCCCGATGGCGTGCGTGGCCACCGCGATGCCGGCCCCGGCGGCCGTGCCGAACAGCTTGACCAGGTCCTCGTACGGCGTGACCGCGATGCCCACGTTGCCCTGCTCGCCGGCGAAGGACTCGCCCATGTGGCAGGTGTGCGAGCCCAGCGCCCCGTCACTGAAGATCTTCACGGGCCCGGTGCGGAACCAGTCGTCGCCCTGCCCGGTGCGGCGCCCCTCGGCGATGGCCGCCTCCAGGTGGATCATCGGGATCGCCTTGTGCACGCGCAGCTTCAGCTCACCGGCCTCGCGCAGCTCCAGGTAGGCGGCCCGACAGTCCTCGCCGTCGATGTCGTGCACGCTGGTCAGACCGAGTGCGAGCAGTTCCTCCTGGGCGGCGCGGAGCTGGTCGCGCAGGTCGGCGGAGACCATGAGGTTGCGCAGCGGGTAGGAGGCCGACTCGCGCAGGATTCCGGTGGGCTCCCCGCTCGCGTCCCTGACGATCTCACCGCCCACCGGGTCGGGGGTGGTGGCGTCGATGCCGGCCAGCCGCAGGGCGGCGGAATTGGCCCACACCGTGTGGCCGTCGACGCTGGGCAGCGCGACCGGCAGCTCGGGGCAGACCGAGTCCAGCGCGTACCTGTCCGGCTGCGCCGGCGGATCCCAGGTGTTGCTGTTCCACCGGCCGCCGAACAGCCAGGCGCCCGGTCGCAGCCGCGCCGCGTGCGCGGCCACCATGGTCAGCGCTTCGTGCAGGGAGCGCACGTCGCGCAGGTCCACCGCGTCCAGGCTCTGGGCGTACTGCGCGGTGTGGATGTGGGCGTCGTAGAGCCCTGGGAGCACGGCGGCGCCCTCCAGGTCGATCAGCTCCGCTCCCCGGCCCGCGGCCTCGCGTACCTCCGCCTCTTCGCCGACGGCCAGCAGCCGCTCGCCGTCCACGGCCATGGCCCGGGCCAACGGGTTGCCGCTGTCTCCTGTGCGGATGGCGGCGTTGCGGTATACGCGGATGCTCATGTGACTCTCTAGGGCTCGGTTGACGGTGACCATCACTGTAGGAGTGGCAGAAAGATGTCGGAAGCGCTATAAACACGACATTTAGCAACCCTGAGCACAAGGAACCCTTATGCTGAAGCCGGAACACCTGCGCACTCTCCGTGAAGTCGTTCAGCTGGGGTCCTTCGCCGCCGCCGCCAACCGGCTCGGCTACACCTCATCGGCCGTCTCCCAGCAGATGGCCTCGCTGGAGCGGGAGATCGGCGTGAAGCTGTTCGCCCGCTCCGCCCACAGCGTGCTGCCCACCAGCGCCGCCGAGGTGCTGGCCAGGCAGGCGGAGACCGTACTCATCGACATCGAGCGCATGGTCGCCACCGTCCAGGCCGTACACAGGAACAGTGAGCGGCAGATCCGCCTGGGCATCTTCCCCAGCTTCGCCGACGTGCTGACCGGAGTCCTGCGGCGGATGGAGCCCGAGGAGCGCGCCGGCATCAGGGTCTCCGTCGCCGAGTCCTCCCAGCTCATCCCACGCCTGGGCGCCGGCGGCGAGATGGACGCGGCGATCATCTACCAGGTGGGGAACTCCGGCCTGTCATGGCCGTCGGCACTGGGCCGGCGCTGGATCGCCGAGGACCGCTACAAGCTCGTCCTGCCGCGCAGCTGGCCCGACCTGGCGCCCTACCGGGTCGAGCACCTCGTCGACCTGCCGTGGATCATGCACCACCCGGCGACCAGCGACGCCTCCCTCTTCGAAGGCCTGTTCGCCCACTGGGGCCTGCACCCCCGGGTGGCCTGCCACTCTGACGACTTCAAGATCACCATAGCCATGATCGGAGCGGGGATGGGCGCCGCGCTCGTCCCCGACCTCGCGCTGCGCGGGCACGGCCCGGACATCGTGGTCGTCGACGTGCCGTGGCTGAACATCAGCCGCAGCATCTTCACCCTCGTCCATCCCGACCGCGAGACCGCCCGGCTGCAGTCCTTGCTGGACGCGCTGACGGTCTGACCGCTCCCGCGCACTCGACTGGACATGGTGGATCTGCCAGCATGTGCCGGATTACGGGCGCAGCCGGTGACGGACCCGGCGCGCCGGGTCCGTCACC
>NZ_JBFAOJ010000029.1:0-43623 GCF_040675205.1 Streptosporangium sp. NPDC049644
GCCGCGGCCCCGCCCCGCGCCCCCCCCCCACGCTGCCCTCGGACTCAGCCGGTCGGCTTGACCAGCGGGAACAGGATGGTCTCGCGGATGTTCCTACCGGTGAAGGCCATGATGAGGCGGTCGATGCCGAGACCCATGCCGCCGGTGGGCGGCATCGCATATTCCAGTGCGGTGAGGAAGTCCTCGTCAAGCTGCATGGCCTCGGCGTCCCCGCCCGCGGCGAGCAGGGACTGCTCGGTGAGGCGGCGACGCTGTTCGACCGGGTCGACCAGCTCCGAGTAGGCGGTGCCGAGCTCGGTGCCGAACCCGATCAGGTCCCACTTCTCGGTGAGGAGCGGGTTGTCACGGTGCTGGCGGGTCAGCGGGGAGGTCTCCACCGGATAGTCCATGACGAACGTGGGCTGGACGAGCGTGTGCTCGACGAGCGCCTCGAAGATCTCCTGGACGAGCTTGCCCTGGCCCCACTTGGCATCCCAGTGGATCTCCCGGGCGTCCGCGAGCTTGCGTACGTACTCCAGGGGCGTCGCGGTGGTGATCTCCTCGCCCAGTGCCTCCGAGACCGACCCGTAGAGGGTTATCCGCGGCCACTTCGCCAGGCCGAGGTCGATCTCCTGCCCCTGGTGGACGACCACGGAGTGGCCGAGGGCCGCCACGACCGCCTTCTGGATCATCCGCTGGGTCAGGTCGGCCATGTCGTTGTAGTCGAGATACGTGCCGTAGGCCTCGAGCATCGTGAACTCGGGGTTGTGCGTGGAGTCCGCGCCCTCGTTGCGGAAGTTACGGTTGATCTCGAAGACCTTCTCGATACCGCCGACCACGAGCCGCTTGAGGTAGAGCTCGATCGCGATGCGAAGGTAGAGCTCCATGTCATAGGCGTTGATGTGGGTCTTGAAAGGCCGGGCCGTGGCTCCACCGTGGATCGGCTGGAGCATCGGCGTCTCGACCTCCAGGTAGCCCTCCTCGTGCCAGAAGTCGCGGATGGACCGCACCACGGCACTGCGGGTGTAGGCCAGCTTCCTGGCCTCGTCGTTGACGATGAGGTCGACGTAGCGCTGGCGGACCCGCGCCTCGGGGTCGGTGAGCCCGGCGTGCTTCTCCGGCAGTGGGCGCAGGCACTTCGAAGTGATCGCCCAGCGGTCGGCGAGGATGGACAGCTCCCCCCTGCGGGAGGTGATGACCTCACCCTCGATGCCCACGTGGTCGCCGAGGTCGACATCGCGCTTCCACGAGGCCAGTGCCTCCTCGCCCACCCGGTCCAGGGAGATCATGACCTGGAGATCGCCGGAGCCGTCGCGGATGGTGGCGAAGCAGAGTTTGCCACCGGTCCTGGACAGCATCACCCGGCCGGTGACACCAACCTTGTCGCCCGTCGCGGTGTCAGCGGAGAGATCAGCGTATTTCCGGCGGATCTCGGCGTTGGTCGCGGTGCGCGGGAAGTTCACCGGGTAGGGGTCGACGCCCTCGGAGCGGAGGCGGTCGAGCTTCTCCCGGCGCACGCGCATCTGCTCGGGCAGATCCTCGGCGGGGTTGGTCACTTCATCGGTCACAGTTCCAAAGGGTACCGATGTGGCGAACCTCATGAGGTCGCCGACCGCCGCGGGTCCTCCGGAGCGTCGCGGCGCCCTCCGGCCGTGACACCGCGCTCCGGGCGGTGTCACGGCACCGGGGTCACAACGCTCTCAGGTGGCGTTGCGGTGGTAGATCAGGCGCAGCCCGATCAGCGTGAGCCAGGGCTCGTGCATGTCGATCGAGCGCGCCTCGCCGACCACCAGCGGCGCCGCGCTGCCGGTGGCGACCACCGTGACGTCGTCGGGGTCGGCGGCGAGCTCGGCCGCCATCCGCTCGACGATCCCGTCCACCTGACCGGCGAAGCCGTAGATGATGCCGGCCTGGAGCGCCTCGACGGTGTTCTTGGCGATCACGGAGCGGGGGCGGACCAGCTCCACCTTGTGCAGCTGCGCGCCCGCCGCGGCGAGCGCGTCCACCGAGATCTGGATGCCGGGGGCGGTCACCGCGCCGACATACTCCCCCTTGGCGGAGACGGCGTCGAAGGAGGTCGCGGTCCCGAAGTCGACGATGACGCACGGCCCGCCGTACAGCTGGATGGCCGCCAGCGCGTTGACGATGCGGTCGCTGCCGACCTCCTTCGGGTTGTCCATCCGGACCGGCACCCCGGTGCGGACGCCCGGCTCGACGATCACCGCCGTCACGTCGCCGTAGTAGCGGCGGCACATCTCACGCATCTCGTTGAGCACCGATGGGACGGTGGAGCAGATCACGATGCCGTTGACGTCGGTGCCCTTGAGCAGCGGTGACTGCCCGAGCAACCCCTGGAGCACGACGGCGATCTCGTCCGCCGTACGCCGGGCGTCCGTGGCGATCCGCCAGTGCTCGATGACGTCCTCGCCCTCGAAGAGGCCGAGAACGGTGTGAGTGTTGCCGACGTCGATGGCAAGCAGCATCAGTTCCCCCGAAGGTCCAAGGCGATGTCCAGCGCCGGCGCCGAGTGCGTGAGCGCGCCCACGGCAAGGTAGTCAACACCTGTTTCGGCCACATCACGAGCGAGTTGAAGGGTCAGCCCTCCGCTGGACTCCAGCCGCGCCCTGCCGCCCACCAGCCGTACGGCCCGCGCCAGCTCCTCGACCGTGAAATTGTCCAACAGGATCTCCTCCGCTCCCTCGGCCAGCACCGGCTCGATCTGGTCGATCCTGTCGACCTCGACCTCGATCGGCAGGCCGGGGTAGGCGTCACGGACCGCCCGGAACGCCTCGGCGACCCCACCGGAGGCCACCACGTGATTGTCCTTGATCAGCGCGGCGTCCGAAAGTGACATGCGGTGATTGATACCACCGCCGCAGCGGACCGCGTACTTCTCCAGGGCGCGCAGTCCCGGCAGCGTCTTGCGGCTGTCCCTGATCCGGGCCCCGGTCCCCTCGACGGCCTGGACCCACCTACCGGTCAGGGTCGCGATACCGGAAAGGTGGGTGAGCAGGTTGAGCGCGGTGCGCTCGGCGGTCAGCAGATCCCTGGTGGGACCGGTGACGGTCATCAGCACGTCGCCCCTGGAGACGTACTCGCCGTCCTTGACCCTGCGCTCGGCCGTCAGGCGGCCTCCGCTGAGGTAGGAGAACGCGCCCTCGGCCACGGCCAGCCCCGCGACCACGCCGTCCGCGCGGGCGACCACGTCGGCGCTGTCGCGCCGGTCCGCCGGGATGGTGGCGACGCTGGTGACGTCACCCTCCGCCACGTCCTCGGCCGCCGCGACCTCAAGGACCGCGACCACCCCGACCGGGTCGAGACCCGCCTCGGTGAGATCGTTCTCCACCTGCGGCGGCAGCACGGTCGCTCGCCGCCCGTGCGGTACGTATGTCATGGTCGGTCCCTCCGCTGTCAGGGTCACGTCGAGGTGGCCCAGCCACAAGGCGTCGTCTCTCTCGGAAAAGTCCTCGCGCCAGTGCGACCCCCTGGTCTCCTGGCGGGCGCGGGCGGCCGCCACGAGCGCGGAGGCGACCGTCAGCAGGTTGGTGGTCTCCCACGCCTCGGTACACGGCTCGACCACCACCGGGGTCCATCTGAGGTTCAGCAGGGTCCTGGCGGCCTCTCCCAGCGACTCCCGGCTGCGCAGCACGCTCGCCCCCCGGCTCATGTGCCCCTGGATCCTGACCCGGGCCCTGGGGTCGATCAGGCCGGTGGGGCGGTCGTCGGGCACCGGTTCGCCGGCCGCGGCCCGCCCTTCGCGAACGTCGGCGTGGATGTCGGCGGCGATGCGACCGGCGAAGACCAGGCCCTCGAGCAGGGAGTTGGAGGCCAGCCGGTTGGCGCCGTGCACGCCGGTGCACGCGACCTCGCCGCACGCGTACAGACCGGGCACGCTGGTGCGGCCGTGCAGGTCGGTGCGGACGCCGCCGCTGGCGTAGTGGGCGGCGGGGGCGACGGGGATGAGCTGGGTGACCGGATCGACGCCGTGCTCCAGGCAGACCGCGTGGATCGTCGGGAAGCGGGTGCGCCACTTCTCCTCGCCGAAGTGGCGGGCGTCGAGATACACGTGGTCGGCGCCGGTGGCGCGGATCCGTCGCATGATCGCCTTGGCCACGACGTCACGGGGGGCGAGATCGGCCAGCTCGTGGACGTCCCGCATGAACCGGGTGCCGTCCGCGTCGACCAGTACCGCGCCCTCGCCCCTGACCGCCTCGGAGATCAGCGGCTGCTGGCCGCTCGCGTCCTCGCCGAGCCAGAACACCGTCGGGTGGAACTGGACGAACTCCAGGTCCCTGACGACGGCCCCCGCCCGCAGCGCGAGCGCCACCCCGTCCCCGGTGGAGACGACGGGGTTGGTGGTGGCGGCGTAGACCTGGCCCATGCCGCCGGTGGCCAGCACCACCGCCCTGGCCGTGACCGCGCCCACCCCGTCGCGCTCGCCCACGCCCATGACGTGCAGGGTCACCCCGGCGGCGCGCCCCTCGGCGTCCTTGAGGAGGTCGAGCACGAGGGCGTGCTCGATCACCTCGATCCCAGACCGCCTGACCGCCGCCACGAGCGCCCTCTGCACCTCGGCCCCGGTGGCGTCGCCGCCCGCGTGCACGATGCGATCGCGCCGGTGGCCGCCCTCCCTGGTGAGCTGGAGTTCCCCGGCCTCGTCGGTGTCGAACCTGGCGCCCATCGCGATCAGGCCGCGCAGCGCGTCGGGCCCCTCGGTCACCAGGACCCGGACGGCCTCCTCGTCGCAGAGGCCCACCCCCGCGAGGAGCGTGTCGGACAGATGCTCGGCGGGGGTGTCCCGCGGGTCGAGCACCGCGGCGATGCCACCCTGGGCCCAGCGGGTGGACCCGGACGACAGGACGTCCTTGGTGACGACCAGGATCTTCGCCTCGGGGTCCAGGCCGGCGTAGCGCAGTGCCAGGGTGAGACCCGCGATGCCGGAGCCCACCACGACCACGTCCGCCTGGACCGTCCATCCCGGAGCGGGAGCGGTCAACCTCTGGGGTATGGCCGGGATGCTCATTGCCGCCTCCTCGCGGAATCATAGAGGCCGTTCATTTCGTCAGCGTGACGATAACGCCATCCCCGGCGTGGCTGTTCCCCGGGGTGGGCATTCCGCCCGCCCTCCGGGACCGCCGCGCCCCTGGGCCGTGGGCGGCGGGAACGGGACCCCTCGTCGGGGGAACTCCGCCGCCGGGGCCGAGGGCACCGCGGACACGACCTCCGCGACCCGTCGCCCGCCGAGCGCGCGGCGGGACTTCACGCGGGGAACCGGGCGGCACCGCGTACGAGGGCCTCCAGAGCTCAGCGAAGGGTGAGCGTGACGTTGTCGATCAGCCGGGTGGACCCCACCCGCGCGGCCACCGCGAGGACCGCCTCGCCCGTGTGGCCGTCGCCGACCTCGGTGAAGGTCGCCGGGTCGACCAGGACCAGATAGTCGACGGCCAGCGACGGCTCGGCCGCCAGAACGGCGAGCGCGGCCCGGCGGATCTCCGCCGGCGTGCGCTGCCCGGCCCCCGCGTGCAGCGCGCGGGACAGGGCCAGACCGGCCACCCGGTCCTCCGGCGACAGGTAGCGGTTGCGGCTGGACAGCGCCAGCCCGTCCGGCTCGCGGACCGTCGGCGCCCCGACGACGGAGACCGGCAGGTTCAGATCGGCGACCATCCGGCGGATCATCGCGAGCTGCTGGGCGTCCTTCTGCCCGAACACCGCCACATCCGGCTGGACCAGGTTGAACAGCTTCAGCACCACGGTCAGCATGCCGTCGAGGTGCCCCGGCCGGAACTCTCCCTCGACGATCGAGCCCATCCTCCCCGCGGAGACGCCGACCTGCCTGTCCGGCAGGTACATGTCCTCGACCGACGGGGCGAACACCAGGTCCACTTCCTCGGCCGCGCAGACCTCCAGATCGGCATCGAACGTACGGGGATAGCGGGAAAAATCCTCGTTTGGGCCGAACTGAAGCGGGTTCACGAAGACGCTCACCGCCACGTGGGCCGCCCTCTGCCGGGCCAGCCGGATGAGCGAGCGGTGTCCCTCGTGCAGCGCGCCCATGGTCGGCACGAGCGCCAGCGCGCTCCCGCCCACGGAGGCGCCCGCGCCGATCCCCAGGGCTTCTCGCGCCTTGAGCAGCCCTGCGCGGTCGTCCGCCACGATCAATGGAACCTCCCGGGGGTGCTCCGGCCTGCCGGCCGGAGAGGGGGCGACGTTCATCGGAATTCCTGGAGAGTGGAGACCCCCGACCTCAAGCGTACGGAGGGAGAGGACGACACCTACCGGCTCCCCCCGTGGACCGCCCCCTCCGTCAGGCCGGTCTCAGGTCCACACGTTGCCCCCCAGGGCGTCCAGGAGGCGTTCGGCGGCCTCGGGCTTGAGCAACCCGGCCGCCAGGGCCCGATCGGCCGTGAGCCTGGCCAGCGCCACGTAGGCGTCCGCGGCCTCCGGGGCCGCGAGGATCAGCGCGTCCACGTGCCTGCGGACGGTACCCGCGTCACCTCGCACCACCGGGCCGGTCAGCCCCGAGATGCCGAGCCTCAGCACGTTCTCCAGCGCCGCGCCGAGCAGCGGGCCGAGCATCCGCCCCGGCTGCTCCACCCCGATCTTCTCCAGCAGTTCGGAGGACTCCGCGATGAGCGTCACCATGTGGTTGGCCGCTCCCGCGAGGGCCGCGTGGTAGAGCGGCCTGTCCTCGTCGGCGATCCAGACCGGCTCGCCCTCCATCTCGATGACGAGGGCCTCGGCCACCGGGCGGAGCCCTTCGGGCGCGGTCACCCCGTAGGAGATGCCGGTGAGGCGGCGCAGGTCGTCCTCACGGCCGGTGAAGGTCATCACCGGATGCAGCGCCAGCGGCAGCGCTCCGGCCTTGATCGCCGGATTGAGCACGGCCAGGCCGTACGCGCCGCTGGTGTGCGCCACCAGCTTGCCCCGCAGGTCCGCACCGGTCTCCACCAGGCCGGAGACCAACTCGGGCAGCGCGTCGTCGGGGACCGTCAGCAAGACGAGGTCCGCTCCGGCCACCACGTCCTGGGGCCGTACCGGGACGAGCCCGAGGCGCTCGACCGCACGCTCCCTGGAGTCGTCGGAGACACCGCTCGTCGCGACGATCCGGTGTCCCGCCCTGACGAGCGCCGCGCCGAGCGCAGAGCCGACCTTGCCGGCTCCGATCACTCCGACGGCCAGCCGTGCCGGGCGATCGACTGCGTCCATGACGTCACGTCCTTCGACCATGTGGGGCTTCGTGCCTGATTGACCAGCGTAACGGGCCGCGCCGCCGCAACCGCGTCAAGACGCGTGTTCCGGCGCGACGGCCCTGTTTCACCCCGGGAGCCCGGAAGCGGGCCCCGGGAGCGCATGAGACCCGCCGGGAGTCCGGCCCACCCGGTGATCGAGGTGACAGCGCGTCGACCTCCCGCCGGGATCCCCGAACCGGGCGACACACACCGTACGGGGCCCGCCCGGAGCCGTAGAACCCGGCCCACCCGGCGATCCAGGTGGCGACGCGCCGACACGGCGTCAACAACGATCGTGCGATCCGGTGACAGAATGCAGTCATGTACCCAGCCGAAGCGTCAGCGCGAGTTGATCTCGTTCCTCCGCCTCGGCGGGTAGCGTCTGAGAGTGTGTGGCTCACCTGGCGCGCCGCGATGGAGCACGCGCTCTACGGCGAGAGCGGCTTCTACCTCCGCGAACGACCCTCCAGTCACTTCCGGACCTCGGTCGGCGCCTCCCCCGTCTTCGCCGAGGCCGTGCTGCGCGAGCTGACCTCGGTCGACGAGGCGCTCGGCGGCCCCCAGGTGCTCGACCTGGTCGACATCGGCGCCGGTGAGGGCCTGCTGGCGGCCGGGGTGCTCGCCGCCGCACCGCCCGCGCTGCGATCGAGGCTCCGAGTGACCGCGGTGGATCTGGCGGCCAGGCCGCCGGCGCTGCCCGAGGAGATCGTCTGGGCGAAGGCCGCGCCGGACGGGATCTGCGGCCTGGTGATCGCCAACGAGTGGCTGGACAACGTTCCCGTCGACATCGTGGAGCAGACCGCCGACGGCCCCCGGCTGGTCCTGGTCAACGTCACCGACGGTGAGGAGCGGCTCGGCGGCAGACCGGCCGAGGCGGATCTCGCCTGGCTGGCCCGCTGGTGGCCGATGCGCACCACCGGTGAGCGGGCCGAGATCGGCAGGCCACGCGACCGGGCCTGGGCCTCGGTGATCGTGCGGTTGGCACGCGGCCGGGCGATCGCGATCGACTACGCCCACTCCCTGACCGACCGGCCGCCGTACGGCACGCTGGCCGGATACCGCGACGGGGCGATGGTCGCGCCGGTGCCCGACGGCTCGTGCGACATCACCGCCCACGTGGCGCTCGACGCCTGCGCGGCCGCCGGCGAGAGCGCCGGGGCCGTCACGACGGCGCTGACCACGCAGCGGGAGGCGCTGCGCGCCCTTTGCGTCACCGGGAACCGCCCGCCGGTCGAGCAGGCCAGGATCGACCCGCGCGGCTACCTGCACGCCCTCGCGCGGGCCTCCGAGGAGGCGGAGCTGATCGCTCCCGGCGGCCTCGGCGGCTTCGGCTGGCTCTCCCAGACCCGCCTCTGAGTGGGCCGGACGAGGATTCTTCCCGCCTCGTAGGGTCGGTGCCATGAGCACTCCCTCGACGCACGCCGTTCCCGCCGGGCCCACGGCCTCTCTCCGACTGGCCGTCCAGAACTCCGCCGCCTTCTGGACGGCTCTCGCCCGCACCCGGGGAAGCGAGCTGATCCGCCGCCCCGGCTTTCTCGGCTCGGACGGACGGGAGCGCGGCGGGCTGCGGATCCTGCTGCTCTCCCCGGCCCCCGGTCCGGACGATCTCGCCGAACTGACGGACCTGGCCCGGCGCCGGCTTTCCGACGGGGTCATCGTCGAGGACCCGTTCGGCTCGGTCGACATGAGCGCTCTGGGCCTGGCCCCGGGGCGGCTCCCCATCATGATCCGCCACCCCGGTCCGCTCCCCGCGCCACCGGCCGTGGAGATCACCCACGTGGAGACGGCGGCACAGCTGCGGACCGCGGAGAACATCGTGGTCCACGGATTCCCGCTGACCAACTTCCAGCCCTACCGCCCGGGTGACGCCTTCTCCGAGGACCTGCTGGGCCACCCCGGCGTCGATCTGTTCCTCGCCGCACGGGACGGGGTGCCCGCCGGAGCCTGCATGACCGTCGTCGACGGCACGGTCGGCGGGACCTACTGGGTGACCACCCTGCCCGGCCACCGCTCCCGCGGAGTCGGCCGGGCGCTCATGCACGCGGTCCTGGCACACCTGGGGGACCTCCCCGCCACCCTGACCGCGGCCAAGGCCGGCAAGCCGCTCTACGACTCCCTCGGCTTCGACACCATCACCGATGCGACCTGGTGGATGTGACAGGGCAACGGAACCCCGCTTGGGAGCCGAGCCGCGGTACCGGTCAAAAGTACGGCCGAGACGGTGCGAACCCTGCTTTTGACCGATGCCCGGTACCGGACCGGGTCCGCAGAATGCCTCCATGCCAAACGAAGACCCCCCTACGGCGCCGAATGTCGAGGGCCTGACCGGGCGCTACGGCAACGGGCCGGACCCTCGGAGGCGAGCCGACGGCCCGGGATTCCCCGGCCGCCCGCGTATCTCCGCGCTCGACGTGCTGCGCGGGTTCGCGCTGTGCGGGATCCTGCTGGTCAACGTCAAGCCGATAGCCAACGTCGACGTCGGCCATGTCGTCGTGGACTCGCCGGCGAGCCTGGAGGACGCCTGGCTGGGGCTGCTCGTCGATCAGCGCTTCTTCCCGATCTTCTCCCTGCTGTTCGGCGTCGGCTTCTCACTGCTGCTGAACTCCGCCACGGAACGCGTCGCCGGCCCCCGGCTGCTCCTGCTCCGCCGGCTCCTGGTGCTGCTCGGGGTGGGCCTGGCGCACATGTTCCTGCTGTGGCGAGGCGACATCCTCACCGTCTACGCCGTCATCGGCCTGCTGGTGCTGCTGCCCTCGACCTGGCTGCCCCGGTGGGCCGTGGCCGGTCTCGCCCCCGTGCTCCTCGCGGCACCGTTGATCGCCGGCCAGAACGGGATAGTTCTGGTCCCCGGGCTGTTCCTGCTGGGCTCGGCCCTGGTCAGGTACGGGGTGATCGACCGGATGGAGCGGTCCACCCGGGTGCCGGCCGCGCTGGGCCTGGTCTTCGCGGCGGGGGCGGTGCCCGCCCTGTGGTGGCAGATCGGGTCGGCCGGCGACGCGAACGCCCCGGGTTCCGGCCTCGCGATGGCCGTGACCGGGTTGCTGCTCGCCGGAACGTACGTGTGCGCGCTGCTGGTCCTGCTCAGGACTCCGCTCCGACCGGCGCTGCGGGCCGTCTTCGCGCCGCTGGGCCGGATGGCGCTGACCAACTACCTGACCGCCACGATCCTCGTGCTGGCGGTCGGTCGCGTCCTTGGCGGCTCACCGGAAAGCTGGTCGTCGGCGACCGTGTCACTGATCGCCGGCGCCATCCTCTCCGCCCAGTGGCTCCTCTCCGCCCTCTGGCTGCGCCGATACCGCTACGGCCCCCTCGAATGGCTCTGGCGCTGGGCCACCTGGGCCCAGCGCCCGCCCTTGCGCCGCTCCCCCTGACACCACCGCGCGGCGAGCCGGTTCAGACCCGTACGTCGAGGGCGGTGAGGCCGCGGATGATGTAGCCAGGGCCCCAGCCGGGCTCGGTGGCGAGTTCCAGCTTCGGTGCCTTACGGAGCAGGGCGCCGAAGGACTCGATCAGTTCGATCCTGGCCAGGGGGGCGCCCAGGCAGAAGTGGATGCCCGCGCCGAAGGAGATGTGCGGGTTGTCCACCCGGCCGGCGTCGAAGCGGTCCGGGTCGGCGAAGACCTCGGGGTCCCGGTTGGCCGAGCCGAACAGCAGCGCCACCTCGGTGCCGCGCGGGATGTCCACCCCGCCGACGGTGATGTCCTCCAGGACCCAGCGCTCGAACATCTGCAGCGGGGTGTCCCAGCGCATCATCTCCTCGATCGCGGTGGGCAGCAGGCCGTGGTCGGCGCGGAGCCGCTCCAGCTCGGCCGGGTTGCGGAAGAGCGACCACCAGCCGTTCCCGGTGACGTTGACCGTGGCCTCGTGCCCGGCGTTGAGCAGCAGCACGCAGGTGCCGACCAGTTCCTCCTCGGTGAGCTTGTCGCCCTCCTCGGCCACCAGGGCGAGCGCGCTGATCAGGTCGTCGCCGGGGTTCGCCCGGCGGGCGCGGGCCAGCTCGACGAGGTAGGCGGAGAACTCCTCGGCCGCGCGTACCGCGGTGCGCTGGGCCTCGACGGAGGGGTTCAGCTCGTACATCCCGCAGATGTCGGCGGACCAGGGGCGGAGCAGGTGGCGGTCGGCCTCGGGCACGCCGAGCATCTCCGCGATCACGGTCACCGGGAGCGGCTCGGCGACCTCGGAGATCAGGTCTCCGCCGCCGCGCTCGACGAAGCGGTCCACCAGCCCCCCGGCGATCTCGGCGACCTTGGGGCGGAGCGCCTCGACCATGCGCGGGGTGAACGCCTTGGAGACCAGGCGCCGGAGCCGGGTGTGCACCGGTGGCTCGACGTCGAGCATCCCGGCCCTGACCACCCGCCAGAACGGGTCCTGGAACTCGGGGTCGTCGGGCCTGCCGAACTCGGCGTGGGTCGCCATGTGCAGGTAGGAGCGGCCGAGCCGACGGTCGCGCAGCAGCGCGTTGACGTCGGCGTGCCGGGCGACCAGCCACTGGCCGGTCGGTTCAAAGAAGCTGACCGGCCGCTGCCGCCTCAGCTCGTCGTAGACGTCGTACGGATGGGCGACGAATTCCGGATTCCAGGGATCAAAGCGCACATGGACATCGTAATGTCGCCCCATGTGTCAATTGCCTGGTCCGGCCCCTGGAGCTGGGCCGACGCTCGACAGCCCGGCCACCGCCCCGCGACGGATGCGCTACGCCTCGGCCGGCTCGTCCGACTTCTCGGACCGGGCCGCCTTGGTGCGCAGCCGGATGTTCAGCAGCTCCACGATGAGCGAGAAGGCCATCGCGAAGTAGATGTAGCCCTTGGAGATGTGCTGCCCGAGGCCCTCGGCGATCAGCACGACGCCAATCAGCACCAGGAACGACAGGGCGAGCATCTTGATGCTCGGGTGCTTGTCCACGAAGCGGCTGATCGGGCCTGAGGCGAAGAGCATCACCAGGACCGAGACGATCACGGCCGCGACCATGACGCCGAGCTGGTCGACCATGCCGACCGCGGTGATGACCGAGTCGAGGGAGAAGATGATGTCCAGCAGCATGATCTGGACGATCACCGAGCCGAAGGTGGCGGCCGCCTTGGTGCCGCCGTGCCCGCCCTTGCCCTCCACATTGTCGTGGATCTCGATGACGCTCTTGCCGAGCAGGAAGAGCCCGCCGCCGAGCAGGATGAGATCTCGTCCCGAGATCTCCTGCCCCAGGACCTCGAAGAGCGGCGCCGTGAGTCTCACCACCCACGACAGTGCCAGCAGCAGCAGCAGCCGGCTGAGAAGGGCCGCGAGGAGACCCAGCTTGCGCGCCCTGTCCCGTTGCTCGGGCGGGAGCTTCCCCGCGAGGATCGAGATGAAGATGATGTTGTCGATGCCTAGCACGATCTCCAGAGCGACGAGGGTGACGAACCCTATCCAGATCTCCGGGTTGGTCACCCAGTCCAACATCTGAGCCTCCAGCTCGCCTTACTTGATCACTACCGGCACGACGAGATCCGTCGCTCGGCGTTATTCACCCACTACCAGGACAAACATCACGCGCCGCCGGATGCCACCCGGCTCACTGCCCAGACGAACGGGATCCGTCGTGAGTTCCCGAACCCAAGGGACATCACTTGCGAATCCCCGGCAGAGGTCGGTTATAGTTCCCCCGTAGGTCATGAGTGCCAGTGACAAGCCCCGGCTCGCTGGCCGGCAACCCTCGCGTCCGCGGCGGGGTGCCCCGGGTGAGGACCTGGTCCGGCACGAGGTGTGCCGGGCAAGCGCGGGCTCCAGGCACCTGTGCCACGGGTTGGGGTCCGATGACCTCGAAGGAGCCCTGGCGTGTCCATACTGACGATCTCCACCGCCGCAGCCGCCGACGCGGCCGCCCCCGGCACCGTCCCCGCGACCCGTACGTCCGGCGACCGGCCGATCCCCGCCGTGCTCGGTTCCGACCTGGAGGTCCCGGTCAGGGGCGGCAGGCTCGTCCGCTACGCCAACCTCGACTACGCCGCGAGCGCCCCCTGTCTGGAGCCGGTGAGCGCCGCCGTCGCCGCCGCGCTCCCGGCGTACTCCAGCGTCCACCGAGGCGCCGGGTACGCCTCCCAGCTGACCACGGCCCGCTACGAGCAGGCCAGGCAGACGGTGCGCGCCTTCGTCGGTGCCCGTCCCGGCGACTCGGTGATCTTCACCAGGAACACCACGGACGCGACCAACCTGCTGGCCCGCAGCCTGCCCGAGGGCACCACCGCCGTGGTCTTCGACACCGAGCACCACGCCTCGCTGCTGCCCTGGGAGCGTGCCCTGCGGCTGCCGGTCCCCGCCTTCCCCGGCGAGGCGGTCCGCGCCGCCGACGAGGCCCTGGCCTCGGTCGAAGGTCCCAGGCTGCTGGTCGTGACCGCCGCCTCCAACGTCACCGGGGAGCTGTGGCCGATCGCCGCGCTGGCCCACATCGCCCACCGCCACGGCGCCCGCGTCCTCGTCGACGCCGCGCAGCTCGTCCCGCACCGCCGCCTCAACCTGACCGCGCTCGACCTGGACTACGTGGTCTTCTCCGGTCACAAGCTCTATGCCCCGTTCGGCGCCGGCGCGCTGATCGGCCGTTCCGACTGGCTGGCCGACGCCGAGCCGTACCTGCGGGGCGGCGGGGCGGTGAGGGCGGTGAACGACGACGGGACCGAGTGGCACGACGACCCCGAGGCCCGCCACGAGGCCGGAACCCCGAACGTCCTGGGTGCCATCGCGCTGGCCGCGGCCTGCGACGCCCTGACCGCCACCGGCTGGACCCCGCTGGTCCACGAGGAGGAGCGTCTCCTCGACCGGCTGCGCGCGGGCCTCGCCTCCGTCCCCGGCGTGCAGGAGCTGTCCCTGTGGGGCCCCGACCACCCGCGCGTCGGCATCGTCTCCTTCGTGGTGAACGGCCGCACCGCCCGCGAGGTCGCCGAGTCCCTGTCCGGTGATTACGGCATCGGCGTCCGGGACGGCAAGTTCTGCGCCCACCCCTTCGTACGGCACCTGCTGGACGCCAAGGACGGCGGCTGCGACGACCCCACCGCCTCCGCGGTGCGCGCCTCCATCGGCATCGGCACCACCTCCGAGCACGTCGACCGGCTGATCGCCGCCCTGCGGGATCTTGCCTCGCGCGGCTGACGTGACAGCATGGACATATGACTGAGCCTCGCCGTGAACTGAACGTGGGGATGGGCGCGGGCGCCGCCGCCGTGCGGGAGGCGCACGGCAAGGAGCTCGCGACCGAGGACATGGTCCTCAACATCGGGCCGCAACATCCGTCCACGCACGGCGTGCTGCGGCTGCGGCTCACCCTGGACGGGGAGCGGATCAGCTCGGCCGAACCGATCGTGGGCTACATGCACCGGGGCGCGGAGAAGCTGTTCGAGGTGCGTGACTACCGGCAGATCATCGTGCTGGCCAACCGGCACGACTGGCTGTCGGCGTTCGCCAACGAGCTGGGCGTCGTCCTCGCGGTGGAGCGGATGCTCGGCATGGAGGTGCCGGTCAGGGCGGTCTGGACCCGCACACTGATGGCCGAGCTCAACCGGGTGCTCAACCACCTGATGTTCCTCGGCTCCTACCCGCTGGAACTCGGCGCGATCACCCCGATGTTCTACGCGTTCCGGGAGCGCGAGACCCTCCAGGCCGTGATGGAGGAGATCGCCGGCGGCCGGATGCACTACATGTTCAACCGGGTCGGCGGCCTGAAGGAGGAGCTGCCCGAGGGGTGGCTGGGCCGGGTCTCGACGGCCGTGGCCGACGTGCGGCGACGGCTGCCCGACATCGAGGGCCTGATCGCCGGAAACGAGATCTTCCTCGCCCGTACCCGCGGGGTGGGCGTGCTGGACCGCGAGACGGTCATGCAGTACGGCGTGAGCGGCCCGATCGCCCGTGCCTCCGGCGTCGACCTCGACCTGCGCAGGGACGAGCCCTACCTCGCCTACGGCGAGCTGCCGGTGAAGGTGGTCACCCGCTCCGCCGGGGACTGCCACGCCAGGTTCGAGGTGCTGCTGGAGCAGGTGAAGGTCTCCCTGGACCTGGCGGACGCCTGCGTGCGGCGGCTCCGCGAACTGCCCCAGGGGCCGATCAACCAGCGCCTGCCCAAGGTGCTGAAGGTCCCCGAGGGCCACACCTACGCCTGGACGGAGAACCCGCTCGGCCTCAACGGCTACTACCTGGTCTCGCGCGGGGAGAAGACACCGTGGCGGATGAAACTCCGGTCCGCCTCCTTCAACAACGTCCAGGTGCTGCGCGAGATGCTCCCCGGCAACCTGGTCTCCGACATGGTCGCCATTCTGGGCTCGTTGTTCTTCGTCGTCGGCGATATCGACAAGTGAGGCACGGTCAGGAGCGCATGATCGAACCCGGCGGAGACCAGCGGAGGACGACTCCCCCGACGGCACCCGCGTCCCCCGCCGATCCCGGCGACTCACCGGCCGTCGGCAGGCCACCGCGGGACCGGTACGTCGACTGGTTGCGCGCGTTCAGCCTGCTCGTCGTGGTGGTCTGGCACTGGGCTTTCACGATCCTCCAGTGGGGGCCGGACGGCCCCTCGCCGACGAGCCCGCTGGGCTTCACCTCGGGGCTGTGGATCCTGACCTGGCTGCTGCAGGTGTTGCCGCTCTTCTTCTACGTGGGCGGGTACGTCCACCTGCTGTCCTGGAACCGCGCCTGCGAAGGCGGGATGGGCATCGGCACCTTCGTGTGGCGGCGCATCCGCGGCCTCGCGATCCCGACACTGGCGCTGGCCGGAACCTGGATCGTGCTGGGCGCGCTCGTGACCTGGGCGTTCGGGATCAGGTGGATGAACCGGGTGGTCCTGCTCGTCATCAGCCCGCTCTGGTTCATCGGCGTCTACCTCGTGCTGATCGCCCTGCTCCCGGTCGCGCTCTGGCTGCACCGGCGCTTCGACGTGCTGATCCTGATCTGGCTGGCCGGGGCGGCGCTCGTCGTAGACGTGCTGCGGCTGCGCTACGGGTACGAGGCCGTGGGCTGGCTCAACATGATCATTGTCTGGGGGCTGGCCCACCAGGCCGGGTTCTTCTACGCGAGGGTGGTGGCACTTCCCCGCCGCTTCGACATCGCCATCCTGTGGACCGGGCTGTTCGCGCTCTTCGGCCTGGTCTACTCGGACATCTACCCGGGCTCGATGGTCGGCGTGCCCGGTGACAAGCTGTCCAACATGGCGCCGCCCACCTTCGTCATCGTGGCGTTGCTGATCTTCCAGATCGGCCTGGTGGAGGTGCTGAGGCCGGCCATGGAGCGCCTGCTCGACCACCCCAGGTGGCAGCGCGTGAACGAGACGGTCAACCGGTTCGCGCTGCCGCTCTTCCTGTTCCACACGACCGGCATGGCCATCTGGGTGGCGCTGACCTGGTGGCTGGCGGGCAGCAGGCCGGGCAGCCTGGTCCGGCCCGACCTGCTCTGGTGGCTGGAACGCCCCCTGGCCGTCGCCGGAGCACTGGTGTGCACCCTTCCGGTCATCATGCTCTTCGGCCGGAAGTGGGCCAGGAGGCGCTGACGCGTCCCCTCAGCGGTCGTCGTCCGCGGAGTCCTTGGGCACCTTGCAGCAGTGCTCCAGGTACAGGGCCGCGCAGACCAGCAGCACGCACACCAGCGCCGACCCGCCGGTGATGAAGAAGTCCTGACGGGGCACCCTCTGGTCGAGCAGTTCGGCGGTGTAGAGGGTGAACCCGGCGAAGAGTCCCGCGAAGACCGCCCCGGCGTACGCGGAGGCCTTGGCCAGGGCCGCCAGCCGGGCCACCGCCAGGGCATCGACGGGCTTGGTGTCGGGTCTGCGCTCGATCCTGGCCTTCGTCATCCACCCGCTGTAGGCCTCGCCGATCGCCAGCACGAGCACCGTGGGGATCGCCGTCCACGGCATGGTCGGCAGGGACACGTAGAGCGGCTTGAGCAGCGCCCAGGTGAGGATGGTGACCACGACGAAGAGCCCGACGAGGACGCCGGGACGGCTGGGCCTCACCCGTCCCCCCGCAGGACCAGCTCGGGGCGGGACCGCACGTAGTCCTGGTCGAGACCGGCCAGCAGATCGGCCACCCGGCGCCCGGACAGGACCGCGTCCGGATCGGCCCGCACCCACGGGACCAGCACGAACGCCCGCTCGTGCGCTCTGGGATGCGGCAGGGTCAGGTCTGGGTCGTCCATCACGACGTCTCCCACGGTGATCAGATCGACGTCCAGGGTGCGCGCTCCCCAGCGCTCCACCCGGACCCGGCCGAAGGCGTTCTCCACACCTTGAGCACGATCGAGGAGGGCCCGGGGTTCCAGCGCGCTCTCGGCGATCACCACCGCGTTGAGGTAGGCACCCTGCTCCGGGCCGCCGACCGGGTCGGTCTCGTAGACCGGCGACACCGCGACGAGCGTGAGCCCCGGCTTGGCGAAGAGGGCGTCGAGCCCGCCCCGCAGAGTGCCGAAGCGGTCGCCCAGGTTACTGCCGAGCGCCAGGACCACCCTCATACCCGGCCCCGGGTGATCGTCACGATCACGTCGTCGAACGGCAGCGGGATCGGCGCGGCGGGCTTGTGCACGCTCACCTCCGCCGACCGGACGAGCTCGCGGGCCAGGCAGACATCGGCCAGGCGCTGGGCCAGGGTCTCGATCAGGTCGACCGGCTCGCCCGCCACGACCCTCGCCAGATCCTCGGCGAGCTCGCCGTAGTGGACCGTCCCGCCGAGGTCGTCGCGGGCCGCCGCGGGCGCCGTGTCGAGGAAGAGCGTGACGTCGACGACGAACTCCTGGCCGAGCTCCCGCTCCGCCGCCAGCACGCCGTGCCGCCCGCGCACCCGCAGCCCCTTCAGGCTGATCCGGTCCGCCACCTGGCCCGACGGCAGGCCGTACGTCGTACTCGCCGGATCCCCCAGCGGGTCCTGGAGCGGATCGCCGATCAGGTCCGCGACGTCGTCGTTGATCCGCAGGGGCCGCTGGTCCTGGGATCCGTCACCGGCCCGTACCCCGGCCACCCGGGAGGCGTTCCCGTCGTCGGGCCATTCGCCGGTGCGCTCGCTCACGCCACCTCCTCTTCCTCTTCGTCGTCGTCACCCTGCAGCACGGGCGAGCCGTGGTGCAGCCAGAGCCGCCATCCCGCGGACGTGCGCACGAAGGTGTTGCTCGCCACCACCTTGCCCGCGGCGAAGCTGGAATCACCCTCGTCTCCCGCGGTGAGGATGTTCTCCTCACAGGTGAGGATGGCGACGTCACCCAGGACCATGACGCGGACGTCGGTCAGCACGAACTGGATGTAGGGCGTGTTGGCCATGATGAGCGCCCATGAGCGCAGCACCTCCTGCCGGCCGTTCACGATCGGCCACCCGGGGTGCACGCAGCTCACCTGCTCGCCATCGATGTCCTCGGCCCAGATCTCGGTCATCTTGTCGAGGTCGGCGTCCTCGATGGCGGTGTAGAACGCCTGGTTGACCGTCTCGACGGCGGTGGTGTCGACGCTCATGGTCTCGCTCTCTGAACTGCGGCGGCCACACGGACGGCGTCCGCGTTCGGGCGGACATCGTGCACACGCACGCACCAGGCCCCCGCCTGGGCGACGAGGGCGGTCACGGCGAGCGTGGCGTCGTCACTGCGGCTGAAAGGACGCGGTGTGCCGTCCGGGGTGGCCAGCAGGCGACCCAGGAATCGTTTCCGTGAGGCCCCGACGAGCAGCGGGCGGCCCAGCTCGGCGAGCCTGTCGAGGCCCGCGATCAGAGCCCAGTTGTGGTCGGGGTTCTTGGAGAAGCCCAACCCCGGGTCGAGCACGATCTGTTCCTCCGCAACCCCCTCGGCCAGCACGGACTCGACCCGCTTGGTGAGCTCCTGGCAGACCTCGGTCACCACGTCGTCGTACACGGCCCGCTCCTGCATGGCGTGGCTGTGCCCCCGCCAGTGCATCACCACGTACGGCACGCCGGAGGCGGCCACGACCCTGGGCATCGCCGGGTCGGCCAGCCCTCCGCTGACGTCGTTGACCAGTTTCGCCCCGGCCTCCACCGCCACCTGGGCGACCTCGGCCCGCATGGTGTCGACGCTGACGGCGACCCCCGCGCGGCTCAGCTCCCTGATGACCGGCTCGACCCTGGCCACCTCCTCCTCCAGCGGCACCCGCGCGGCGCCCGGCCTGGTGGACTCGCCTCCCACGTCGACGATGTCGGCCCCCTGCTCGACCAACTCCAGGCCGTGGCGCACGGCCTCCGCGGGGTCGAACCATCGGCCGCCGTCGGAGAAGGAGTCGGGAGTCACGTTGACCACGCCCATCACGAGACACCGGCCCACGTCCGGCAGCCCGGGCACACTCCACGTAGTCATGCGGACAAGCCTAGGCGTTGCGTACCGTCCGCCCGTCTCGCGGGTCCGGCTTGTGCCGCCACGGATCCGTACACCCGTCACGGAGCGGACGGCCTTTGGTCGGGGTGTCCGGCCTGCATGCGTCCTCCTCCGGGGGGACCCTGGGCGTGTCCGCCGCGATCCGAAGATCGCAGAGCACCCGGCCCTGCCGGGTATGGCGATATTAGCCGGATCAAGGTCAGCTTGGGGGATTTCTCTGGGCGACAACGCGGAACCCCGCCCGGGCCGCCGACGGGCGGTCCTGACGGGGTCGTCGCGGACGCTCTGGGAGATGGGGATCAGCGGATGATCAGGGCCATCGCCTCGGCGCGGGTCCTGTCGCTGTTGCGGAAGTCCCCGCGCACCGCCGAGGTGATCGTCTTGGCGCCGGGCTTGCGGACGCCCCGCATGGTCATGCAGAGGTGCTCACACTCGATCACGACGATGACCCCGCGCGGCTCCAGCACCTCCATGAGCGCGTCGGCGATCTGGGAGGTCATCCGCTCCTGCACCTGGGGACGCCTGGCATAGACGTCGACCAGGCGGGCGAGCTTGGACAGGCCGGTGACCTGCCCCTTCTCGTTGGGGATGTAGCCGACGTGGGCCACACCGTGGAACGGCACGAGGTGGTGCTCGCAGGTCGAGTAGACCTCGATGTCGCGGACCAGCACCATCTCGTCGTGGTCGACGTCGAAGACCGTGGTCAGCACGTCCTCGGGGGTCTGCCCCAGTCCGGCGAACTGCTCCGCGTAGGCACGGGCGACCCGGGCCGGGGTGTCCCGGAGACCGTCGCGGTCGGGATCCTCACCGATGGCGATGAGGATCTCGCGGACCGCGCTCTCCAACCGGACCGTGTCGACCGGTAGTGGCTTGACACCCACGCTCAGTTCCCGTCCCTCTGCACGGGGTCGGGCTGGCCCGAGCCGTTGGGGAGGACACCGTTACCCTCGGTCACCTGCTCACCGGGGGGAAGCGAGCCGTTGCCGGACTGCTCCTTGCGGGACAGGATCGGCGGGCGGTTGGAGGGCAGCCGCTTGCCGTAGCCGGAGTAGGAGGGCCTCTTCTCCTTGACGACGACCGGGGCGAAGATCTGCAGAACCTGCTCGCGGGAGAGGGTCTCCTTCTCCATCAGCTCCAGCACCAGGTTGTCGAGCACGTCGCGGTACTCGACGAGGATCTCCCAGGCCTGGTCGTGGCCCGACTCGATGAGGCGGCGGACCTCCTCGTCGATCGTGGAGGCGATCTTCTCGGAGTAGTCGCGCTCATGGCCCATCTCACGGCCGAGGAAGACCTCGGCGTTGCCACTGCCGAACTTACGGGCGCCGAGCTGCTCGCTCATGCCGTACTCGGTGACCATGCGGCGGGCGATGGAGGTGGCCTTCTCGATGTCGTTGGAGGCGCCGGTGGTGGGCTCGTGGAAGACGAGCTCCTCAGCCGTGCGGCCACCGAGCAGCATCGCGAGCTGGTCCAGCATCTCCGAGCGGGTCGCCAGGAACTTGTCCTCCATCGGCAGCGTCATCGTGTAGCCGAGGGCGCGTCCGCGGGACAGGATCGTGATCTTGTGGACCGGGTCGGAGTTGGGCAGCGCGTGCGCGACCAGGGCGTGACCGCCCTCGTGGTACGCGATGATCTTCTTTTCCTGGTCCGACATGACCCGGGACTTGCGCTCCGGACCGGCCATCACGCGGTCGATGGACTCCTCAAGGAGCTCCATCGTGATCAGCTTCTGGTCGGCCCGCGCGGTGAGCAGCGCGGCCTCGTTGATCACGTTGGCCAGGTCGGCACCGGTGAAACCGGGCGTCCTGCGGGCGATGATGTCGAGGTCGACGCCCTCGGCGAACGGCTTGCCACGACCGTGCACCTTGAGGATGCCCTTGCGGCCCTCCAGGTCGGGGCGGTCGACGGTGACCTGGCGGTCGAAACGGCCGGGACGCAGCAGCGCCGGGTCGAGGATGTCGGGCCGGTTGGTCGCGGCGATCAGGATCACGCCGCCCTTGACGTCGAAGCCGTCCATCTCGACGAGGAGCTGGTTCAGCGTCTGCTCGCGCTCGTCGTGACCACCGCCGAGACCGGCGCCGCGGTGGCGGCCCACCGCGTCGATCTCGTCGATGAAGATGATCGCCGGGGCGTTCGCCTTGGCCTGCTCGAACAGGTCGCGGACTCGCGAGGCGCCGACGCCGACGAACATCTCCACGAAGTCGGAACCGGAGATGGAGTAGAACGGCACCCCGGCCTCACCGGCGACGGCCCTGGCGAGCAGGGTCTTACCGGTTCCCGGCGGGCCGTAGAGCAGCACACCCTTGGGGATCTTGGCGCCGATCGCTTGGAACTTGGCCGGGGCCTGCAGGAACTCCTTGATCTCCTGGAGTTCCTCGATGGCCTCGTCGGCACCCGCCACGTCGGCGAAGGTGGTCTTCGGAGTGTCCTTGGTGATGAGTTTGGCCTTCGACTTGCCGAAGTTCATCACCCGGGAGCCGCCACCCTGCATCTGGTTCATGATGAACAGGAAGATCAGCACGATGATGACGATCGGCAGGAAGCTCACCAGGAGACTGAGGAGGAAGTTCTCCTTGGGCACGTCGACGGTGTAGCCCTTGTCGAGCTTCTTCGCCCCGACGGCGGTCTGGAGTTGGTCGGCGAGCTGAACGCCCTGGCCGGTCACCCACGAGGAGTAGTAGCGCTTGCCGTCGGTCAGCGTGACCTCGATGCGCTGTTCCTTGTCGATGATCTTCGCGTTGGAGACCTTGCCCTCGTCGATCCAGCTGATGATCTGAGAGGTGTCTCTCTTCTCGAAGTTGCCGTCGCCGCCCCACATGGTGGTGACGAGAAGCAGCAGAACGACGATGCCCAGGATCCACAGCAGTGGCCCACGTGTAAATCGCTTGAGATCCATCCGATGCGGAACCCCGGCGGGCCCGTCCCTTCCTGACCAGAGCCTGGCAACCCCGGGCGGACCCGGGGTTCGCGGTATCCCTAACCGCTCCAACTGACTGTCCGAAAGCGGCGGAGGCCACCTCTTCGGTCGTCCGAAGGTACACCGGCGTGGCGCGCGGGGTCACCGCGCGGACAGCACCGGCTTTCTCTACCAACGTACGTCAGGTAGGTCCGTGTTCCCCGCCGCTATGGGCAATGTCGCGTTTGTGAATGACACACTTCGCGCAGGGCGTACTTTTCAGTCCGCTCCGTACACGTGCGGCGCGAGAGTCCCGATGAAGGGGAGGTTGCGGTAGCGCTCGGCGTAGTCGAGGCCGTAACCGATGACGAACTCGTTGGGAATGTCGAAACCGATGTACTTGACGTCGATCGGCACCTTGACCGCGTCCGGCTTGCGCAGCGCGGCGCAGATCTCCACCGAGGCGGGGTTGCGCGACTTCAGGTTGTGCACCAGCCACGACAGGGTCAGGCCCGAGTCGATGATGTCCTCGACGACCAGCACGTGGCGGCCGGCGATGTCGGTGTCGAGATCCTTGAGCACCCGCACGACGCCCGACGACCTGGTGCCCGCCCCGTAGGACGACACCGCCATCCAGTCCATCTGCACCGGCACGTGCAACGCCCTCGCCAGGTCCGCCATCACCATGACCGCGCCCTTGAGCACGCCCACGATCAGCAGGTCCCGGCCCGCGTAGTCCTCGTCTATCCGGCTCGCGAGCTCCTTGATCTTGGCTTGGAGCTCTTCCTCGGGAATGAGGACCTTCGAGAGGTCCTTGCCCATGTCGGCTGCGTCCACCTGGGATTTTTCCTTACGAAACGGGGCTGACTGACTGTCTGGCGAGTATCAGGGTGTCATACCGGCGGATCGCCCCCACCCCCCCGGGCACCTCTATCCGCCGCTGTCCCCGCCACTGGGTGACCAGACGGTCCACCTGCAGGACGTGCGAGGCCGCGAGGGTGCCGGGCGGTGCCCCCGCGTCGATCGCCGCTCTCCGCAGCACCCTGCGGCGCACGGCCGCGGGAAGGTGTTCCAGGTCCCGTACGGCCATCGTCACCGGCCCGATATCGCTAAGAGCGCAATCTCGTACCGCGACACGGGCGTAGACCTCGGCGGCCCAGGCGTCGAGCGCGTCGGCGTCGTCACGGCAGAGGTCGGCGGTCCTGGCGAGCGCCTCGGCGACGCCGGGGCCGAGCTCGTCCTCCAGGGCGGGGAGCAGCCGCTCGCGGACCCGGACCCGGGCGTAGCGGGCGTCGAGGTTGTGCGGGTCGTCCCACGGGGACAGGCCGAGCGCCGCGCAGGCCGTCACCGTCGTCGCACGGCCGAGCCCGAGCAGCGGCCGCCGGTAGATCCCGGTCCGCGCGGGCATCCCGGCCAGCGACCGGGTGCCGCTCCCCCTGGCCAGCCTGAGCAGCACGGTCTCCGCCTGGTCGTCCCTGGTGTGCCCGAGCAGCACCACCGCCGCCCCGAGGCGCTCGGCGGCCTGTGACAGGGCCGCGTACCTGGCCGCTCTGGCCGCCGCCTCAGGGCCTCCCGAGGTGCCGACGGAGACCGCGAGCGCCTCGGCGAGGTCGAGCCCCAGACCGGGCGCGAGCCGTACCACGTCGGCCGCGCGCTCCCCGGAGCCCGCCTGCAGGCCGTGGTCGACGGTCAGCAGGCCGGCGCGGAGCCCGGCCCTGGGCGCGGCGAAACCCAGCGCGGCGGCCAGGGCCAGGGAGTCCGCGCCACCGCTGCACGCGGCCAGCACCAGCTCGCCCGGTTCCAGGTCGCCCAGCGCGTGCCGTACGGCACGGCGGACGTCGGCGACGGCGGGATGCGGACCCATGCTCGCCATTGTCCGGCCTCGGACGGGGGTGTGGCGCCGCGCGCCCCCCCTCGGGCTCTTTCGAGCCCTAGCCGGAAGTGCCGCCGGCCTCGGAGATGGCCGGGGCGTCGATCACCCTGGCGATCCACCGCTCGGGCTTGGAGATCTCTCCCTGGGTGGGAAGGGTCTCGGGCGAGGTCCAGACCTTGTTGAAGCCGTCGATGCCCACCTGGCCCACGACGGTGCGGACGAAGGCCGACCCCTCGGCGTACTGCTTCATCTTGAGGTCGAGGCCGAGCAGCTTGCGGATCGTGCGGTCGAAGCGGGAACCGCCCTCGCGGCGGTGGTGGAACTTGGCCCGGATGTCGGCGACCGAGGGGACCACCGAGGGGCCGACCGCGTCCATGACGTAGTCGCCGTGCCCCTCGACCAGGGTCATCACCGCGGTGAGCCGGTCGAGGATCACCTTCTGCTCGGGCGTCTGGATCGCGTCGATCAGGTTGCCCTCGCCGCCCCTGATGACGTCCGTGAACGTGCCGGCGGCCGAGCGGAGCCGCTCCAGCAGCGCGGGCAGGTCGATGTCGGAGGCCAGCAGGAAGTCCGTCGTCTGCGTCCTGACGTACTCGCGCAGCCAGTGGACGCCGGTGAACTGCACCCGATGGGTCTCCTCGTGCAGGCAGACCCAGAGGCGGAAGTCATCGGGGTTGACGTTGAGCTCGTGCTCGGCGTGGACGATGTTGGGCGCCACCAGGGTGAGGCGCCCCGTGGCCGCCTGGCCGGTCGGGTCCGGCGGCAGGAACAGCTCGTACTGCCCGAGGACACGGGAGGCGAGAAAGGCCAGCACCGCGCCCACCTCGATCCCGGTGACGCGCGAGCCCATCGCGCCCACGATCGCCGGCGTCTGGCCGGCGCGGGCGGCCATCCGCTCGGTGAGCGGCTCCAGCACCACCCGGAACCCGTCGATGTTGGCCTTGATCCAGCCGGGCCTGTCGACGATGGTCGCGGGCTGTGGCGCGGTCTCGGTGTCGATTCGGGTGAACTCGCGGACGTGCCCCTCGGCCTCACGCGAGAGCCGCCGCAAATCGGCGACGGCCTGCCGGGCCTCCTCTCGGCTCACTTGCGGCCCGGGGCGCACCAGGCGCGTTCCGGTCGCTACGGCAAGATCCCAGTCGATCACCTGCATACCGTCCACCGTACGTGCTCCCTTCCCGGGCCGCGCACCCGGAACCTGTGATCAACTGGCGGCCACCACCGCCGCGAGCCTGTCGAGGGCCGCCTCCGCCTTGCCCCAGCCGGGTGGCACGTCGTCCGCCATGAAGGCGAAGGTCACCAGGCGTCCGGCGCGCGTGGTGGTCATGCCCGCCAGCGTGTTGACCCCGTCCAGGGTGCCCGTCTTGGCGCGTACGAGCCCGTAGGCGGAGCGCGTCTTGTCGAACCTGTGCCCGAGGGTGCCGCTGAAGCCGGCGATCGGCATGCCGCTGACGATCGGGTTCAGACCGGGATTGGCCGGGGAGGCCGCCACCGCGACCAGGCGGGCCAGGGCCTCGGGGGTGATGCGGTTTCTGGGGGACAGCCCGCTGCCGTCGAAGACCAGCACGCCCTTGCCCGCGCCGAGCCTGGCCAGCACCTTGGCGACGGCCCGGGCGCCGCCGTCGAAGGAGGCGGGCTCGCCCTCCTTGATCGCCACGTGCCTGGCCAGCGCCTCGGAGAGGTCGTTGTCGCTGAGCGTGAGTGCCCGCTCGACCAGGGCGTAGACCGGTGCGGACTCGACCCTGGCGATCTCCTGGGCACCGGCCGGCGCCGTGGACCGCCTGGCGGACTTGGAGACCGTGATGCCGTACTTCGACAGCAGCGACACGAACGCGCCGTGCGCCGCGCGGGAGGGGTCCGAGGTTCTCTGGCCGCCGCTGGAGACCCTGCCCTCGTCGACCATGAGCGCGGTGACGGGGGCCACGCTGCCCTCGGGCACGTAGCCCGGCTTCCACGACGCGGCGGTGCGCGGCCCCACGTAGAGGGAGTCGTCGTAGGCCACCGTCACCTTGGACGTCCCCGCCGCCTTGAGCGCCCTGGCGGTGCGCGAGGCGAGGGTGGCGAGCGAGGCGGGCTTGGGATAGACCTGGCTCGCCGCCGTTCTCGGGCTCGCCAGGGTGGGGTCGCCGCCGCCGACGAGGACGATCGAGCCCGGCGAGGAGCCCCGCACCACCCGGGTGCTCAGCCTGGTGTCGGGCCCCAGCGAGGCCAGCGAGGCGACGGAGGTGACGACCTTGGTGGTGGAGGCGGGGGTGATGCCCTTGGCCTCGTGGCTGCCGAACAGCACGGCGCCCGTCTCCGCGTCGACGACCACGGCCCCGACGCTTCCTCCCAGGGCGGGGTCCCCCAGCGCCTCGGTCAACCGCCCTGCCAAAGTACTCTTGGCGGGGAGAGGTCCGTTCCCCCCCGCGGCCAGCACCGGACCCGCGGTGATGACCGGGACGGGGGGCGGCGCCGCCGGCGCGACACGCTCGGACTCACCTTTGACCAGCGCACCGCTGGTGATCAGGTGTGCCCCGGCCGCGACGACGAAAATCTGCAGCAGGACGAGAGTGACCAAGGCCACCCACCGCTCACGCCGCATTACGTCGCCGACCTCTCATCATCAGTACCCAAAAGGCATAAAACGCCTACGAGACATTAACGCCCAACCGGGGGTGCCCGGGGGTCTGAGTGGAGGAAACGCGGTGGAGTTCGACGTTCTCGTTGAGATTCCCAAGGGGCAACGGAACAAGTACGAGGTGGACCACGAGTCAGGCCGCATCAGGCTCGACCGCATGCTCTTCACCTCCACGCAGTACCCCGCCGACTACGGCTTCATCGAAGACACGCTGGGCGAGGACGGTGACCCCCTCGACGCCCTGGTGCTGCTCCAGGAGCCGACCTTCCCCGGCTGCCTGATCAAGTGCCGCGCGGTCGGCATGTTCCGCATGACCGACGAGAAGGGCGGCGACGACAAGGTCCTCTGCGTCCCCGCCACCGACCCCCGGATGGAGCACATCCGCGACATCCACCACGTGCCGGAGTTCGACCGCCTGGAGATCCAGCACTTCTTCGAGGTCTACAAGGACCTGGAGCCCGGCAAGTCGGTCGAGGGCGCCAACTGGGTCGGCAGGGTGGAGGCCGAGGAGGAGATCGTCCGTTCCATCAAGCGCGCCCAGGACGAGGCCCCCGGCAAGCACTGAGCCGTCACGGGTGACGGCTCAGTGCCACTGAGCCGTCACGCGGGGCGGGTCGCGCCGATGAGGTCGCTGCGCCACATCGGCGCGACCCGGACCACGTCCCCCGTCTGCGGGGCGTGCACCATCAGCCCCCGGCCGACGTAGATCCCCACGTGGTGGATGTCTCCGGGATTCCCCGTGGCCTGCCCGTAGAAGAGCAGGTCGCCCCGGCGGAGCTCGCTGAGCCGCACGTGCGGGCCCGAGGTCCACTGGGTGCCGGTCCAGTGGTCCATGACGATCCCGACCCGCTCCCAGGCCCGCATGGTCAGCCCCGAGCAGTCATAGGCGGCCGGTCCGTCGGCCGCCCACACGTACGGCTTGTCGAGCTGGGTGAGCGCCCAGTCCGCGGCGATGTCGCCCCTGGCCGACTCGGCGGTCACGTTGAGCGCCCAGCGCGACACGGGCTCCCCCGAGGCCACTCCCATCCGAGCCGCCTCGCGGCGCATCGCGGCCGCCTGGTATCGGGCGCGCTCGGCGTTCTCCCTGGCGATCCTGGCCTGCTCCAGAGCCACCTCGCGCTCCCTGGCGAGTTTCTCGGCCGTACTCCGCGCCTCGTCGGCCAGCTTCTCCAGCCGCGCCTGCTCCTCCTCGATCCGCCGGGTCTCGTCGACCTGTCTGGCGACGGCCTCCTCCGCGGCCTGCTTCGCCTCCTCGGCCTCCGCCTGCGCCTCCCGCTGCCCGGCGTACGCGTCCTCCGCCTGGGCCTGCAGGATGGCGAAGACCTCCTGGGACTCCCGCAGTTGCTTGAGCGTCTCGGCCTGTCCCCCGCCCATGTGGGCCAGAATGCTGGCCCTGCGCAGGTAGCCGTCGTCCGTGGGACCGCCGTTGCCGGTCATCATGGCCATCATGGGCTGGGCGATGTCCAGTCCCCCGTAGCTCTGGGCGGTGATCGCGGCCACCGCCTCGCGGGCCTTGGCGACCTGGGAGCCGGCGGCCTTCGCCCGCTCGGCCGCCTGGACCGAGAGCTCCTTGGCGCGAGCCGTCTTGACGAGCTCCCCGTTGTACGACTCGACGAGCCTCTCCGCGGTGGTGACCAGCTCCTCCAGCCTGGCCCGTGCCTCGGCGACCAGGACCGTGGTCTCGCCGAGCCGCTCGCCACGCTCGCGGGCCATGGCCCGCGCCTCGGCGACCTCGTCGGCCGACGGGCCCGTCACGCCGCCGGGCGCGGCATCGTCGGCCGGCCCCGACCGGCCGGGCACGGCGCCGGCGGGGAGTCCCTGCCCGGCGATCAGGCAACAGGCCAGGCCCGCCACCGCGGCGGCATGGCGGCGCCGTCTGACTGAATGCATGCGTCTCCCCCCGGAGTCCCCCTTGAACACCGCTTGCCGCGGTCTCACCGCGGAGCGCGGCGCGTCGCCGCTTGCCAGGCGGCCTACCTCAACATTCCCATTCGTCACTCTACGCACACATGACACTCACGCCGCGTAGTCACCGCCCGCCACAATACCGCCGCTCGCGGGGGGCTCGGCCCGTACCGCCGAAGGGATGCCGAAAGCGTCTCGACGCTCAGACGGCCGGCGTCCTGCCGCCCGGAGGCCGCCGCTCGACGAGGGGTGTGACCGGCCCTTGCGGTGAGGTGGAAGGCCCGGAGAACGCGGGAGAGCCGGGCGGCGGGGGATGCGATCCGGGAAGTGCCGGCCGGGAGGCGTCCGGGGACCGCCGCTGAGCGGCCCCCGGATGGCCGAGGACTCCCCGCGGCCCGGGACGCGGAGGTCTCAGGTCTCCCTGTGACGGCCCGGGGCCTGTGGACGGAGCCTGCGGGTCGGCGGGCGGCGGCACGGGGCCGGCATACGGCGGCCGAGGATTAGCCCGCGGCGGCCGGGGGTCCGCCTGCGACGGCCTCGGGGCACCCTGCGAGGGCCGGGGGGTCACGCGGGGCGGCCCGTGCTCTCCTCGCGGGGGCCTCGGACCGCCCGGGTCCGTCGATCGGTGTGTGTCACGGCAGGGACGGAGGGGCCGGTGCCCGTGGTGGTCGCGGTGCGGGGGGCGCCCGTCCGGCGCACCGGCCCCGGGAGCCCCCGGCAGCACCGGTCCGCCGGCTGAAGACCCGTCGGCTGAAGGTCTGTTGTCCGGCGGTGCGGGCCGGGGCTCCGCCGGACGGCCGGTCGGGCCCGGCGTCGGCCGGTCGATCTCGGAGCCGGGCCCGGTGACGCCGACCGGCTCCGTCACTCCGAGCGAGCCGGTCCGCCCGACGGCCGTTTCCGCGCGGACGGGTTCCGGCGCCGGCGGCACGTTCACCCGCCGGCGCTCCCCTGACCGGCCGGGCTCCTCGGGCCCGCGGTACTCCTCCGGCCTCTGGCGCCCCTCCGGCCGCCGGGCGGCCGGAGGCTCCGCCGACGCCGAGAACATCCCCGAGGCGGCACCGGGGCTCGCCTCCCCGGACCGGAGGGTGGTCTGGGTGAGGAGCAGAGCGAGCAGCGCCGACGCGGCGACCGCGGCCGCCGTACCGGCCATCACGTAGGGCCGGCGACGACCTCCGCCTGCCGTGCCGGCGGGAAACCCGGCAGCGTCGAGGGGGCCGACCCGGTGGGCGACGTCGTGCCGGTAGGGGACCCGCCCGGGGTCGGTGAAGCAGTCCATCACCCGCGCGCGCAGCGTCGGCGGCGGCGCGACCACCGGAAGCAGGTCGAAGACCTTGGCCGCGGAGACCTGCCTGACCCGGTGCGGGGCGCAGGTGTCGCACCGGTTCACGTGGCGGATCACCCGCTCGCGCGCCCGCGCGGTGAGCGCGCCGGCGAAGCCGGTCAGCATGCGGGCTCGGCTCGCGCAGTCGTGGGGTCCCTTGCGGACGAGGACCTCCGCGGTGACGGCGTCGCGCAGCCGCTCCCTCGCCGATTCGTACCGCGCGGCCGCGACCTTGGCGGTGACGCCCAGGACCGCGGCGAGGTCGACGGGCCCGAATCCGTGCCGGCAGCTCAGCTCGAGGACCTCCCGGTCCTCGGACGGCAGGCTCCGGGTGGCGTTCCACGCCATCACCCGCAGGTCCGCCTCGCCGACACCCTCAGGAACGGGGACCCGCGGGTCGGGCTCCCCGGTGGGATCGCGCCGTACGCACTCCCCCCGAGCGAGTGCGTACAGCCACGCCTCCAGCCGGCGGGAGTCGGCGAGCGCGTGAATATGGGCCTCGGCCGCGACAAAGGTGTCAAGGAACGCCAGTTCCGCGTCCGCCGAGACGCCGAGCATTGAATGGCAGTATCGGTAGACGCTTTCCGCATACGAGTCGTAGAGGCGGGAAAGGGCCGCAGGTTCCCTCGCGCGCAACGCTTCGACCAGGACACCGTCAGTCACGCAACCGAAGGTAAACGATTGGCGACCGTAAGTTCCAGCCGTTTCTACGCGGTGACTCCAACTGTCTCGGCGGAGTCAACGAAATTGGTGAACCACCCCTGGTGACTCGTAATCATAAACATTGAAAAATAGTCATTTATCGCGCTTATCGGTATGGCACGGAGAGGATTTCCGATCACGGGTGGGCGGCGCTCGCGAGCGGAGCCTGCCTGCCCCGGTCCTTGGCGAACGGGGGCATCCTCGGCTTGACCGTGTGCAGGGGCAGCGCGCCGCCGAGGGCGAGCTGTTCGAAGGGGCGGCTGCTCGACCCCCAGGTGCGCGCGGTCACCTCGGCGGAGGCGATGTCGCGGGTGTTCTGAACACTCTTGATCTGCAGGATGAACCGGCGGTTCTCACCCGCCTGGAGGTTGTCCACGAACGTGCTCCCGCCGCCGAGTAGCTTGCCCCGCTTGTCGCGCAGGAGCGCGGTGACGGCCAGGCTGCGGGTCGGCATCACGTACGGGGTGCCGACATAGCCGGTGACGAGATAGTTGCCGTCGGCGGTGCGGTCGGTCAGCACGCCGCGGACCGGGAAGGGCTGGAAGGCCGAGACGATCCGGCCGGCCAGATGCCAGCGTGCCGGGCGGTACGCGATGCTCACGTCGGCGGGCCTGTCCTGGGTCACCACCTGGCCCGTGAAGGGCAGGGTTCCGGCGGGAGGCACCGCGTCCAGCGGCTGTTCCAGCCGGACCACCTCCTTGCCCTCGGCGTTCTTGGCCACCACGGTGGCCACGATGTGCTCGCCGAAGTGCCACGGATTGGTGTTGGCCAGCACTCCTGCCCAGTTCACCACATACCCATCGTCACCCTTGATGATGGACGATGCCTGCTCCCTGACCGCGATCGGCTGGAGCGCGGCGGCCCGCTTCTTCTCCACCTCCTCATCGGTGCATCCGGCACTTCCGATGAGGAGAAGGAGGGCGAGGGCGCCGACGATTCGGGTGCTGTGCGTCACCTAGCCGTGATAACCGGTGGCGACACCGCTCCCACTCCGACGCGCCGGGAACGACCCGAGTCTTTACCTCTGGCGGACCACCCTGGTCTCGTCCCACACCGGCTCGGACGATTCGTAGACCTTTCCATCGGCACCGAAGACCAGGTACCGGTCGAAGTCGTCGGCGAACCAACGGTCGTGGGTCACCGCGACCACGGTCCCGTCGAAGGCGTCCAGCCCTTCCTGGAGAGCCTCGGCGCTGGCCAGGTCGAGGTTGTCCGTCGGCTCGTCCAGCAGCAGCAGGGTGGTGCCGGACAGTTCGAGCAGCAGGATCTGCAGCCGGGCCTGCTGCCCCCCGGAGAGCGTCTCGAAACGCTGTTCGGCGATGGTTCCGGCCAGCTCGTAGCGGGACAGCGCCTTCATCGCCTCGTTCTTGAGCCGGGCGTGCTCGGTCATGACGATCTCGCAGGGCGTCCGGCCGATGAGCTCAGGGCGAGCGTGCGTCTGGGCGAAGTGCCCGGGGACGACCCGGGCGCCGAGCCTGGCCACCCCGGTGTGCCTGACCTCCTCCCCGGCGATCAGGCGCAGGAAGTGCGACTTGCCCGAGCCGTTGGAGCCCAGCACCGCGACCCGCTCGCCGTACCAGATCTCCAGGTCGAACGGCTTCATCAGGCCGGTGAGCTCAAGCCGCTCGCAGATCACCGCCCGCTTGGCGGTCCGGCCGCCCTTCAGCCGCATGCTGATGAACTGCTCCTTGGGCGCCGCCTCCGGCGGCCCGGCCTCCTCGAACCTGCGCAGCCGGGTCTGGGCCGAGTGGTAGGCGGCGGCCATGGTGTCCATGTACTTGGCCTTCTGCTTGAGCATCAGGACCAGCCGCTTGATCTTGGCGTGCTCCTCGTCCCAGCGCTTCTTCAGCTCGTCGAGGCGCTCGTTGCGCTCCCTGCGCGCCTGTGCGTAGCCGCCGAACCCCCCGCCGTGCACCCAGATGTTGCCGGACTCGACGGTGATGATCCGGTCCGCCGCGTTGGCCAGCAGCTGCCGGTCGTGGCTGACCAGCAGCACGGTCTTCGGGGTCTCCCTGAGCGCCTGCTCCAGCCAGAGCTTGCCCGGCACGTCGAGATAGTTGTCCGGCTCGTCGAGCAGCAGCGTCTGGTCGGGGCCGCGCAGCAGCGCCTCCAGCACCAGCCGCTTCTGCTCACCGCCCGACAGCGTGTTGACCTCGCGGTACTTGCAGTCGTCGTACGGCATGCCGAGCGCGGCCATCGTGCAGGTGTCCCAGAGCACCTCGATGTCGTAGCCGCCGGCGTCGCTGTAGTCGGTGATGGCCTGCGCGTAGCGCATCTGGGCCTTCTCGTCCTCGCGCTCCATCATCACCAGCTCGGCGGCCTCCAGCTTCGCCGCCGCCTCCCGCACCCGCTGCGGGGCGACACTGACCAGCAGGTCGTGCACGGACCGGCCGTCCCGGATGCTGCCGATGAACTGCCGCATGATCCCCAGGCCGCCGGAACTGGCGACGCTCCCGTCGACAGGCTGCAGGTCGCCCGCGATCAGCCGCATCAGCGTCGTCTTGCCCGCCCCGTTGGGCCCGACGAGCGCCGCCTTGACCCCCTCGCCGACCCGGAAGGACACGTCGTCCAGCAACGGCCGCCCGTCCGGCAGAACGTACGTCAGATGACCGACTTCAACGTGCCCCACGACAATTCCCTCCATAGGTCCTCGCGCAGGGTACCTGCCATTTCAACCACCGGGCATCCTGATTTCCCGGTTGCGGCACGACGTGGTGATCCGGTCACCGGCGTCCTCTGCATTCGGTCTCTGCGGCGTTCGCGAACTCACGGGTTCGACCCTGTGGGCCTAGCAGGTAGTGACATCCGAGAATCGACCGGGCCGCCGGGGCGCCGACACGAACCATTCGTAGTCGATCTTTTACGGAGCGCAATGAACTTGCTATAGATGCATAACTATGCATCTATGAGGGCGACTCCACCCCTGCTGTTACCGTTACTTCGTTCCAACGCCGTTGGCGAGTTGCTCGCCTGGTTGTACCTCCACCCGGAAAACGAGTATTCGACGATCGACCTCGCCGTACGGACAGGCGCGTCCCAGTCGACAGTAAGCCGTGAGGCTGACCGGTTCGTCGCTGCCGGACTGACCCGGGAAAGACGACACGGCAACCTCCGTCTCATCCGTGCTGACACCGACACGATCGTTGCCAAACCGCTCACCGACCTGTTGGCGGTGACCTTCGGACCGCTCGCCGTCCTGCCACCCCTTCTCCACTCGATCTCCGGCATCGACGAGGCGTACCTGTACGGCTCCTGGGCCGCCCGGTACGCGAACCAAGCCGGTCCGCCACCCCGTGACGTCGACGTCCTCATCGTGGGATCCGCAGACGACGACGAACTCTACGACGCGGCGAGGACAGCCGAACGGGTCCTCGACCGTGAAGTGAACATCAACCGGATCTCGCCGACCTCTTGGAACGTCGATCTGGACGACCCGTTCGTGGCATCCCTCCGTAGCGAACCTCTCTACCCCCTGATTCGGAAGCGGAGCACCTCATGAGATGGATGCAGGGACGCGATCGGATCGATGCGATGCTGGCCTCAGGCCAGTTGGAACGAGTGCCACCAGGCAGAGAACATGCGGATACCCTGCTCACTCAGGCCGAACGACAGATCCGACAGGTGCGTACCGGCTTCTCTACGACGCCTCCAGAAAAGCCCTCGCGCCCATCCTGGAGAACCAGGGGCCGCGAGCCACCAGCAGGGGCGGACACCTCGCGGTGCTGGACGCGGTCACGGCTCAGCTGGACCCTCCGCTCGGGCAGGCACTCCGTTCCTTCGACCGGATGCGCCGCCGTCGCAACAGCGCCGAATACCCTCGGCCCGACACTCCGGCGATCACTCCCGAGGACGTCGTCCAGGACCTGGGGAAAGCCACGGAGTTCCAGGTACTCGCCGCCAAGGTCCTGGACCAGATGAGCCCGTACTGAAACGGCTGACCAACAGGTCATCGGACACCGACTTCAACGGGTTTATGTTGCTCAGCCGGATCGACAAGGTCACGGCGGAGTCCATGGCCAGGATGTTCAACAGCGATGGCAGCCCACATGAGGAGTCCAGGGAGCAGCGGCTCTTCCAAGCGATCTACCAGCTCATGGGCGAGCAGGCTCTCAGCCCGGAGGTACGCGCCGCCCTGTTCCGCGCACTGCCCCTGATCGAGGGAGTGGCCGTGCGTCCGGATGCCGTGGGCGCCGAGGGCCGGCACGGGGTGGCCTTCAGCTACACCGACGACCGGGCGCGCTACGAGCTCATCCTGAGCCCGGATGATTTCCGCTACCTGGGAACGTACGGGGTCACTGTCGCAGACCGCACGATCAGGTCCACGGGCTCGGGCCCGGTCTTCCTACCGGCGGGCACCCCTCTCGTGCTCAACGCCCAACTGGAGACCCACCTGGTCGACAAGGCCGGGCAACGACCTTAGGACATCCTCGCCGATCGACCCCCTTCCAGGGCAGGAAGGGGGTCATATCCTGCATGTGGGCTGACCGGCCTCAACGTGCCCCACGGCGATTCCTCTTCAAAGGTCCTCGCGCGGCGTATCCGCCCGATTTCGGCTACGGGCATCCCGATATTCGGTGTGGTCTGCGCGTCCGTCCGTGACAGGCAGGGCGGGGCCGAGAAAATGCGTGGGAAAGTGTCGGCGCCCGGTGATAGAAAGCAAGTTCGACTTTCATTCTCGACCTGCTTGGGAGCGAACCTGTGACCACCAGCAGTTCGGAGTTCTCCGTCTCCGGTCGCCCGCATGACAGGCGGGGTCCGGTGCGCTGGTTCTGGTCCCATGTTCGCCGCCACCCGCTCCAGCTGACCGGATTCCTCGGCGCATCGCTGATCATGGTCGTGCTCAACGCCACGGTACCCGGGCTCACCGGCGCGGCCTTCGACGCGGTGCTGGGCGCGGGCGGTGGCGGGGCGCGGGAACTGGGCCTGATCTCGCTGGGACTGCTGGCGATCGTGCTGGCCCGCGGCGCCTTCGACCTCGTGGCGCGCCTGGCCAGCGAGGTTCTGGCCAAGCGGCTGGAGCGGGACACCAGGGACGAGCTCTACGTCAGCCTGCTCGGCAAGAGCCAGACCTTCCACAACAGACAGCGGGTCGGCGACCTGATGGCACGGGCGGCCAACGACATCCGGCAGCTCTCCATCATGATCAGCCCAGGCATCGACCTGATCGTCGACTCCAGCCTGACCGGTCTCGTGCCCCTGGTCTTCATCGCCGCGATCGACCCGCGGCTGCTGCTGGCGCCCGGCGTCTTCGCGGTCGTCTTCGTTCTCGCGCTCTGGCACTACATGAGGCAGCTCAATCCGGTGGCGACCCGCATGCGCGAACAGTTCGGCGATCTCAACGCCGGGCTGAACGAGGCGGTCCGCGGCATCGAGGTCATCAAGGTGTCCGCGCAGGAGGACCAGGAGCGGCGGCGGTTCCGGACACGCGCGCGGCGTTATCGGGACTCCTTCGTCCGCAACGGCCTGGTCCAGGCCCGTTACCTGCCGACCCTGCTCTTCGCGTTCGCGATGGCCGCCTCGCTCTGGCACGGCCTCTACCTCCAAGCCGCCGGCGCCATCACGATCGGCGAGCTGGTCGCCTTCATGAGCCTGATGAACATGATCGGCTTCCCGACCAACATGTCGATCTTCACCTTCTCGCTGGTCCAGATCGGCATCGTGTCCGCCCGCCGGATCCTCGGCATCATGAACACCGAGACCGAACTGGGGCAGCGTGCCGACGGCCACGCCGCACCGATCAGCGGGGCGATCCGCTTCGAGAACGTGACGTTCGGCTACGGGGAGGACGATCCGGTGCTGCGCGGGGTGACGTTCACCGTGCAGCCGGGCGAGACCGTGGCGATCGTCGGCGAGACCGGCTCGGGCAAGAGCACCCTGGCGAAGCTGGTCCCCCGGATCTACGACGTCACCGCGGGCCGGATCCTGGTGGACGATGTGGACGTGCGCGAGTGGGACCTCGACTCGCTGCGCTCCCAGATCTCCACCATCGAGCAGGACATCGTGCTGTTCTCCCGGTCCGTGGCCGAGAACATCGCCTTCGGGCTGGGCCAGCAGGCGGAGCGGAGCGCCGTCGTGAAGGCGGCCGAGGAGGCCCAGGCCGCCGAGTTCATCGGCGAGCTCGACGACGGCTACGACACGGTCATCGGAGAGCGCGGCATCACCCTCTCCGGCGGCCAGCGTCAGCGCCTGGCCATCGCACGGGCACTGCTGACGGATCCGGCGATCCTGGTGCTCGACGACTCGACGAGTGCGATCGACTCCGCCACGGAGGACAGGATCCAGCAGGCCATCGGCCGCGTTCTCGACGGGCGCACCACATTCCTGATCACCCACCGGCTCTCCCAGATCCGCTGGGCCGACAAGGTGCTGCTGCTCCGCCGAGGCGAGCTGGTCGACTATGGCACGCACGACGAACTGCTCACCCGCAGCCGCCTCTACCGGCGGATCTTCGCCCACTACGACGAGGTCGACCTGACCGACACCACCGACCCGGCCGTGGTCCTCGCGGGCGAGCAGGGAGGGCAGGGCTGATGGGCTTCATCATGGACGGCCTCGACGCCGAGGACTACGACCGCACCTACAACGATCGTGATCTACTCCGCCGGATCCTGTCCTATTTCCGGCCGAAGCTGGGCTCGATGGTCCTGGTCGCGGCCATGATCGTGCTCTCCTCACTGACCCAGGCGGCCATGCCGTTGCTGGTCAGCTGGGGCGTGGACGGGATCGAGGACGGCATGATCGCCGACGTGGGCCGGCAGCTCACCGTCGGCCTGCTGCTCGCCGGGGTGCTCGGCTGGCTGTTCAACTTCATCCGCCAGTGGTACAGCGCGAAGGTCACCGGAGACGTCGTGCTGCGTCTTCGCGAGGACGCGTTCGACGCCGTACTGGAACGCGACCTGTCGTTCTACGACGAGAACCCGTCGGGCAAGATCGTCAGTCGGGTCACCTCCGACACCGATGACTTCGCGACCGTCTCCACCTTGACGATGGACCTGATCAGCCAGGTGTTGATGGTGGGTTTCGTCACGATCCTGCTCTTCCTGCGCAGCGTCGAGCTCGCCCTGCTGACCCTTCTCGTGGTGCCCGTGGTGGTGGGCATCGCGCTGCTGTTCCGGCGGATCGCCCGCAGCAGCACCCGCAGGGCGCAACGCTCGCTGAGCCGGGTGAACGCCACCCTGCAGGAGACCATGGGCGGAATCAGCGTCGCCAAGAACTTCCGCCAGGAGCAGCGGGTCTACGACGAGTTCCGGCCCATCAACGAGCAGAGCTACCAGGTGACGCTCAGGCAGGGTTTCGTCTTCTCCGGCATCTTCCCGGTGCTCTTTCTGGTCGCCGGACTGGCCACGGTCGCGCTCATCCAGCTGGGTGGTACCACGGTGCTCGGCGGCGGCCTGTCCGCCGGCGACTGGTACCTCTTCCTCCAGGGCGTCGCGCTCTTCTGGTTCCCGCTGACCTCCATCGCCGCGTTCTGGTCCCAGTTCCAGCAGGGCCTGTCCGCGTCCGAGCGGGTCTTCGCCCTGATCGACGCGCCGCCCCGGGTCGTGCAGACCGACCCCCAGCCGGTGGGCAGGCTGGCGGGCCGCGTCGAGTTCCGCGACGTCCGGTTCGGTTACGAAGCCGACAACCCCGTCCTGCGGGACTTCAACCTCACCATCGAGGCGGGCGAGAGCGTCGCGCTGGTCGGTCACACCGGTGCGGGCAAGTCGACGCTCAGCAAGCTGATCACCCGGTTCTACGAGTTCCAGGACGGCCGGTTGAGCATCGACGACCGTGACATCCGCACGCTGGACCTGGCCGGGTACCGGCGGCAGATCGGCGCGGTTCCGCAGGTTCCGTTCCTGTTCAGCGGCACCGTCGCCGACAACATCAGATACCCGAGGCCGGAGGCGGGCGACGAGGAGGTGCTCGCCGCCGCCACGGCGGTCGGCGGCGGCGACTGGATCGACGCCCTGCCCGACGGCCTGCGGACCGACGTCGGCGAACACGGTCGCGCCCTGTCCATGGGCCAGCGCCAGCTCGTCGCGCTGGCCCGGCTGCTCATCCAGGATCCGGCGATCGTGGTCCTGGACGAGGCCACCGCCAGCGTCGACCCGCTGACCGAGGCTCAGATCCAGGAGGGTCTGGACCGGGTGCTGGCCGACCGCACCTCCATCGTCATCGCACACCGGTTGTCCACGATCGAGCACGTCGATCGCATCATCGTGCTGGATCACGGCCGGATCGTCGAGGAGGGCGACCACAGCACGCTGCTGGCTCGCGGTGGTCACTACTGCCAGGTCTACAACACCTACTTCAGGCACCAGTCCCCCGACTACCGTCCCGGCTCCGGGTTCGTCTCCGTCACCGGCTCCGCCTGATCGAGGCCGCTCGAATCGGGGCCCCGATTCGAGCGGCTCGCCGGGACATCCGGCGGAAGGGGGTGTTCAACCCGGCCGCCTTCCCGGTGGCGCCCGCCCAGCTCCGCGACGAAGGCCGTGAGCAGGCGAGCGAACTCCCGTCTTTCGTGCTCGGACCAACCGCGCATCGCCGCGCCGAAGACCTCACGGCGGAAGCGATGGACCCGCTCGGCGTGCCCAGCGCCCAGTTCGGTGAGCTCCAGCGTGCTGCGGCGGCCGTCAGCCGGGTCGGCCACCCTGCGAAGCAGTCCCGCCTCGACGGCCCTGGCCACCAGACGGCTGGCACGAGGTTGGTCGACGCCCATCCGACCGGCGACGGAGGTCACCGTCGCGGCCTCCGCCCCTTCCTCCACAGCGTCGATCACCCCGAAGAGTGCGGGGTCGAGCTCGACGTCACCCGCGAGACGCTGGAGGGCGCGGCGGGTCTGGCTGCGCCGGATCGCCACCATCGCCCGCTCGACGGCGGCCACCTGAGGATCTTCCATGCCCCAATGATACATGTATTAATACATGTTATTGTCAAACTACATGTATCTGCCAAGGAAAGGCGGCACCGTGAACACCTCCGAGATCACCGGCCAGAGACGCCCCATCGGCTACTGGATCAAGCACCTCCACGGCCTCGTCGAAGGCTCCCTCGACGGCCTCCTCGCCGGCCAGGGGCTGACCCGCCGCCACTGGCAGGTGCTGAACGTCGTCGCCACCGACTCCCCCACCCTCGCCGGCCTCGACACCGCCCTCGCCCCCTTCCTCGACGACCGGCGGCCCTCCCTGCGTCCACTGGTGGACGACCTGCGCGGGCGGGGCTGGCTGAAAGGGCCGGAAGGAGAGGGGCGGTTGGCCCTCACCGCCGCCGGGATCCGGGCGCACCAGGAGTTGCGACGGCAGGTGAACGCCGACCGCGCCCGCCTCACCGAGGGGATCGGCGCCGAGGAGTACCTGGCCACGATCGACGTCCTGACGCGGATGTCGGCCAACCTGACGGGCCCGACGGAACCCGCAAAACCAACCACTAATTCCGGAAATATCGTCTGAATAATATTAGGCAACGCCTAAATATCTATTTTTGCCACTCCGAAGGGAGGCAGAAAGTCAATCTCCACGAGATGGCAGAATTACTTATGCCACCTTAATACTGTCTGTTTTCGCCGTCCGCGGGCTCCATACGAAGTGATGGTGTTGCGATGAGTGATGAGCCGCGATGAGAGCGACGGCCCGCTTCGGCGGCCGCCTGACATCTCCCAGCGGACCGCTGTCTTCCCCAATGGGTCGGGACAGCACGGGGAGACCCCCACCACCGGAGCTGGACACACCCGTGACACCGGCAGGACCGAGGAGGCGATCGCCGCCTACCGGCACGCCGCGGAAGCCGGGAACCCCGATGCCTGCTGGCGGCTGGTCGAGTTGTTCCAGCGGGTGGGCCGCACCGAGGAGGCGATCACCTGGCTACGGGCCCGCGCCGAGGCAGGCGACGTCGACGCCCTGTGGAAGGCGGTCGAGCTGCTCCAGGAGTCGGAGCGGACCGAGGAGGCGATCACCTGGCTACGGGCCCGCGCGGAGAGCGGTGACACTCACGCCCTCGGGCGGCTCACCGTCCTGCTGTACCAGCTGGAGCGGGCCGAGGAAGCGATCACCTGGCTACGGGCCCGCGCCGAGGCAGGCGACACCCACGCTCTGGCGCACGCGGTCGACCTGATGTACGAGACCGGCCGCGCCCGGGAGGCGATCGCCTGGCTGCGGGCCCGCGCCGAGACCGGCGACGTCCACGCCCTGATATGGGCGGTCCTGCTGCTGTGTGAGACCGGTCATGCGGACAGAGCGGTTCTTGCCTACCTGAGCACCGCCGAGTTGGGCCGCCCCGACGTTCTGGCCCAGGCGATCGGTCTGCTGAGACGGCTCGGCCACACCGACGAGGCCGAACGGCTCCGACGGTGCGGGATCACCCCCGGCAGGACATGACCCCGTGTCGGCCGAGGACCGGCTTCACGTCCACGACGGGTGTTCCGTCCAGCACCTTCACGCACCCGCGACCCGTCCATCGCGGGTCTGCACCAGGTGCCAGAGGGATCCAACCCGCGCACAAGTGCACTGGATCATTCTCACGTCATGAACATCGCAAGAATCTCCCTCATGACGCTCGCGGCCGGCGTTCTCGCGGGATGCACCTTCACCCTCGAAACCGATCAGGAGAACGGCTCATCGCCCCAGAACCCACCGAAACCCCCGGGAACCTTCGCGACGCCGTTCCCCACCGCGATCGGCGCACTGGATCTCCAGTCGGTGACCCCCGCCGAGGAACGCTTCAAGCTCCCGGACGGTCCGCACCACAAGATCCTTGGCACCCAGCTCACCACGTTCTACCAGGACGCCCCGCGCCTGAGATCCTTCTACGCCACCGGGGCGCAGGCCGAGGTGACCGACCCCAAGGCCGCCGTGGACTGGCTGACCGCCCAGGACCGCGAGCGGGAGAACCCGCAGACGGACTGGGTCTACGTGGGGACCGGTCCGCTCCCCGGCGCGGCCTCCTGCCGGAACACCGACGACGGGACCTACTGCTACTGGGCCGACGCCGACACGGTGGGCTTCCTTGAGATCCCGCGCAGCCTCGCCGGGAAGATCACGGAGAGCTTCGCCATGATCAGGGGCGCGCTGGAAGGAGAGCCCTCCAAGAGCCGGTGACCGGCGGGGGCTATGCCGGTCTGTGGGCTGTTGCGTTGTCTCCGTACTCTCGTTGGGCTCGCGCAGCAGCCGGGCACGACCGGCCCGGCCCCGGCGATGTCGTCCGGCCGCGGCCGCCGGAAGTCGAGCGACACCGGGTGGCCGAGCGACCGATACAGGTGCGGCGGCTCGCCGCCGGCCTGGAAGGCGGGCACCGGCGGACCCCGCCGGACATACCCATCGCCGATGGGAGCCGGTACGGTTTGACCATGGCTGTGCGGTCGTTGGGCTACCGGAGCGATCTGATGTTGCTCGGGCTGCAAGGCGGCGTCATCGACCGGCGCGACGGTTACCTGGCTGTCCGGACGCCCGCCAACCCGACCTATCACTGGGGGAACTTCATCCTGCTGGACACCCCGCCGGCCCCCGGAACGGTGGCCTCGTGGGTGAGCACCTTCCACCGCGAGTTCCCGGACGCCGGCCACGTCGCCCTCGGTGTCGACGGTGTCACCGGCGACGCCGGTGAGCCGGAGGAACTGGCGGCGGCGAGTCTCGACGTCGAGCGGAGCACGGTGATGACGGCCGGTTCGGTGCACCCGCCACCCCGCCCCAACCGTGACGCTCACTTCCGCGTCCTGGACGGCGACGAGGACTGGTCCGCCGCACTGGCACTGCAGGAGGCCACCAACCCCGGTCCCGACGTCGAGGGATACCGGGTGTTCGCGCAGCGCAATCTGGCGGCCATGCGCCGGCTGCAGGAACGCGGATGCGGCGCGTGGTTCGGAGCCTTCGTGAACGACCGCATGGTCTCCGGGCTCGGCCTGTTCACCGACGGTTCGGGGCTCGCACGCTACCAGGCCGTCGACACCCACCCGGCATATCGAAACCAGGGCCTTTCCGGAACCCTCGTGTACACGGCCGGCCGGCACGCTCTGGAACATCTGAACGCGCACACGCTCGTCATGGTGGCCGATCCGAGCTACGTCGCGATCCGCGTGTACCGCTCGGTCGGATTCACCGACGCCGAGACACAGGTCCAACTGGAGCCGAAGCCGTCAACGACGACTCCGGCCTGAGGATCGCCGCGGCCCTGCTCCGAGGCGACGAAAGCCGCCGAGGCGATCTCCTCAAGACCACTCTCATCCGCGTCCTGCATCTTCACCGAGGCCACCAGCTCGCGAACGTCGTGATGACCTGCAGGCAGGACTTCGACCTCGGTATCGGCATGGGCAAAAGCACGGGGTCTCGGTGGCGAGTGACGCAATGCGGTCGTCGTCGCGGGTCAGAGTCGCGCGAGATCGGCGAGGCTCCTCAGTGATTCGGGCAGGGCGGTAAGCGGGTTGCCGCGCAGGTCGAGCCAGCTGAGTTTGGTGAGGTTGCTCAGCGACTCCGGCAAGGAGGCCAACACGTTCTCGCATAGGTCGAGCCAGGTGAGGTTGGTGAGGTCACCCACCGATTCCGACAAGGAGGTGAGCCGGTTGCCGCGCAGATACAGCTTGGAGAGGTTGGTGAGGTCGCCCAGCGACTCGGGCAGGGCGGTCAACCGGTTGTGCGCCACATCGAGCCTGTCGAGACTGGTCAGCCCGCCCAGCGACTCGGGCAAGGAGGTCAACGCGTTCTCGGACAGGTGGAGCCCGGTGAGGTTGGTGAGGTCGCCCAGCGACTCGGGCAGGGCGGTCAACCGGTTGTGCGCCACATCGAGCCTGTCGAGACTGGTCAGCCCGCCCAGCGACTC